>DASUVL010001147.1:0-19159 GCA_036379015.1 Niastella sp. | reverse complement strand
AACTTTCTTATTCATTGCTGCAGTATACCCGGGTGTACACTGCAGCTTTTTGAGACTTTATGTTAGTTTACTAATCGTGTACTTTTCAGTATAATCATAGTTATGCGATCGAATGTCAATTTACTATTACTGTTATGCGTTATAACGGTTGCCACCCATGCCCAGGAAATGCGGACTCCTTCGCTGAATATTGGCGATCCCGCGCCTCCGTTACGGCTGCGTGAATGGCTAAAAGGGACACCAGTTGAGCGGCTGGAAAAAGGCAAATTGTATGTGGTAGAATTTTGGGCCACCTGGTGTGCCCCCTGCAGAAGTGCTATGCCGCATCTTTCGGCCCTGGCTCGAAAATACAGGGATAAGGTCACCGTTTTAAGTATTGATGTTATGGAACGGAAAACCACTCCCCTCGGGAAGGTAAAAGCGTTTGTCGACAGCATGGGAGACAAGATGGATTATGCCGTAGCGGCAGAGGATGGCTATCTGATGCAGTCTGGTTGGCTCAATGCGGCAGAAGCAGGTGGCATCCCCAGCGCTTTCGTAGTGGATGCAGAAGGAAAAATAGCCTGGATCGGCCACCCCATGTTGCTGGAGGAAGTGCTGCCCCAGGTACTCAACAATACATTGGATGTAAAAGCGGCTTTGGCAAAACGCAACCGGGATAGACGCCTTGCCAAATTAGACCAGGATGCCTATTATGAATTGCTCAGGTTCAGGCACGATCCTTTGCACCCCGAGGATCTGCGGGATCCGGATTCTGTGCTTTTGTTGATAAACCAGATCGTTGAAAAGGAACCCGGCCTGAAATATGCGCCCAGGATCGCTTTTCACACCTTTGCTTCCTTGCTCAAAACAGACCCTCAAAAAGCCTATGAGTATGGCAAAGCAGTAATAGTGACGCCTTCCTATGAAGAACCGGCCTATAATCAGATCAGAGGAGCTGTCAGAATATATGGAGACAGATTAAACCTTCCCCCGCAAATTTACCACCTGGGTGCTGAAGCTTACCAGACCCTGATCGATCACATTGCCTTTCCCGAGAATGGGGATGTGTATAAATATTACAATAATATGGCCACCTTATACTGGCGGGCAAAAGACACCATAAAAGCAATCGACGCGCAACAGAAAGCCATTGCCGACATGAAAAACAGGAAAAAGTATTCCAGCGCTACATTGGCTGAATATGAATCGAAGCTTCAGCAATACAAAAGCAAATAATCTTGAAATTTCCATTCTACAAACAAATAGACGCCATGGACTGCGGCCCCGCCTGCCTGCGGATGGTGGCAAAATACCACGGGCGTTCCGTATCCCTGGAATGGCTTCGTAACAGATCGCAATATGGAAAGACTGGAGTTTCCCTGCTGGGCTTAGCCGAAGCGGCCGAAAGCATGGGTTTTAAATCGATTGGCGCCAAACTTACTTTTGACGAGCTGATCAATGATGCGCCTTTGCCTGCTATCCTTCACTGGAATCAGTATCACTTTGTTGTTTTAACCCACAACGCAAACAAAAAAAAGCTGGTGGTGGCCGATCCCGCGAACGGCCTGCTAGAGTTGGATAAACAGGATTTTTTAAACTACTGGATCTCCATCCCGCCCGCAAAAGGAGAGCCGGCAGAGGTTGGGCGGGGAACGGCGCTGCTGCTGGAAACGACCCCGCGTTTCGATGAGCTGGACCTAAGCGGTGATATGCAAGTCGCTGAGCAAAAGATCGGCATACGCTATTTGTTCAGCTATTTAAAAGACCACAGAAGCTATTTCTTCCAGATATTTTTGGGATTGCTGATAGGCGTTGTTCTTCAGCTTATATTCCCGTACCTCACGCAAAGCATCGTTGATACAGGTATCAACACGCGCGACCTTACATTTATCCGCATCATTCTTGCCGCGCAGCTCATGCTGCTGTTCTCCCAAACTATTGTAGAGTTTATCCGGAGCCGCCTCTTGCTGCATATCAGTACAAGAATAAATATATCGCTGCTCTCGGCTTTCTGGGCTAAGTTGTTGAGACTGCCCATGCATTTTTTCGACAGCAAACATCCTGGTGACATCATGCAGCGTATCAACGATCATCACCGCATAGAAAGTTTTTTAACGGGTACAGCCTTAAATACATTATTCTCTGTGATGAGCCTGGTTGTTTTTTCGTTTGTGCTGCTTTCCTATAATATAACCATCTTTTTTATTTTTCTCACCGGCAGCCTGTTGTACCTGTTATGGATCCGGTTCTTTTTAAGATACCGTCGACAGTTAGACTACAGGCGCTTTAACATTGCTGCAAAAGAAAACAATGCTACCATGCAATTGGTCCACGGCATGCCCGAAATAAAACTCAATAATGCTGAAAATACCTATCGCTGGGCCTGGGAGCGTTTGCAGGCCGGTTTGTTCAAATTAAATTTCAAAAGCCTGTCGCTTACCCAGTACCAACAGATGGGCGCTTTCTTCATCAACCAGGGCAAGAACATTTTGATCACTTTTGTGGTAGCCAGCCTGGTGGTGGAAGGCAAGCTAACGCTGGGCATGATGCTGGCTATTCAATATATCATAGGTCAGTTGAACAGCCCGGTTGAACAATTGATCGGGTTCACACAACAGTTGCAGGATGCAAAAATTTCATTGGAGAGACTCAACGATATACATACACTGGACGACGAGGAGCCGGTAAATACGAACCTGAACCATCATCTGCCCCAGGAGCATGGCATCTACATTAAAAACCTGTCATTCACTTACCCGGGCGCCGGCAATGAACCGGTGCTTAAAAATATCAGCCTGGAAATTCCGAAGGGAAAGGTGACCGCTATTGTGGGGATGAGCGGCAGCGGCAAAACAACACTTATAAAATTACTGTTACGCTTTTATGAGAACTACAAAGGTGATATTCACCTGGGCACTGCAAACTTCAAAACCATCAGCCCAAAATATTGGCGTAGTATAAGCAGCGCCGTGATGCAGGACCCATTTATATTCAACGATAACATTCAAAAAAATATCATTGTTACCGATGACCCGGTAGATACCGAAAGATTGATGCGTGCCTGCAGCACAGCTAATATCCTGTCGTTTATTGAATCGTTGCCGCTTGGTTTTAATACACGGTTGGGTGCAGAAGGCAATGGAATAAGCGGCGGACAGAAGCAGCGGATTGCCATAGCAAGGGCTGTTTATAAAGACCCCCGGATCATTTTTTTTGATGAAGCCACCAATTCACTGGACGCCAACAATGAAAAAGTGATACTGGAAAACCTGCAACAGTTCTTTAAAAGTAAAACGGTAGTAGTGGTGGCGCACAGGCTTAGCACGGTAAAAAATGCCGATAAAATTATAGTGATGGAAAACGGACAGGTTGCAGAGGAAGGCACGCATATTGAATTGACCACAAGAAAAGGAAAATATTATGAACTTGTAAAAAACCAGTTGGAACTTGGAAACTGATATGGATCATATTGTTCCGGTAAATGGCACGATCGTTAACAACCGGGTAGCCAGCCGCCATGCGGTGGTGGAATACGGCAATGAAATGGAAGAGATCATTTCAAAACGGCCCCCTTATTTTGTAAAGTGGGGCACGCTTTTCTTTTTTATTTTACTCATCCTCATCGCAACTATTTGCCGGTTTATCCGCTATCCCGACCTGGTTGCAGCCAACGGCCGCTTAAACAGCATCAATGCGCCGAAAGAAGTGGTAGCGCGTACAGACGGAAAATTGCAATCGCTCAGCATCAAAAACAATGACAGTGTTACGGCAGGTGGCATACTTGGTTTTGTCGAAAGCCTTGCAACACCTTCCGCAGTGGCACTGGTAAAAAATAAAACGGATTCGATATACAGTCTTATTGTGCAAAAAAAGGAAAATGACATTATCAGATATTTTCCTGACTATACCAACCAGGTTTTTTTGCGTCAATTGGGCGAGCTGCAACAGCCGTTCCAGGCATTTATGCAATCTTTTATTGCTTATAAAGATTTTATCAGCAACGGTTTTTACCTTCGAAAGCGGGCATTGCTTCAAACCGATGTGAACAATATACAGCAGTTGCACGGTATTCTGCTGCAGCAAAAACAACTCCTGCAACAGGATATATCGCTTTCTGATGAAACGTTCAATGCCAACGAGTCGCTGGCAAAAGATAAAATTATTTCTTCTTTAGACTATCGTAATGAAAAAAGCAAGCTGATAGCAAAACAACTGTCATTGCCGCAGATCAATGCTGCTATTGTAGCCAACGAATCTGAGCAAAATGGAAAGCGAAAAGAAATGGCAGAGTTGGAAAACCAGGTGAGTGTTGAAAAAAACAATTTTATCCAGGCGTTACAAACATTCAGCAGCCATATTCAGGAATGGGAATATAAATATACTTTGAAAGCACCTGTGTCGGGCAGGGTATCGTTCGCAGGATTTTTACAGGAAAACCAACAGGTTAAGAATGGGCAGATGATCTTTATTGTTCACCCGGATAATAGCAGTGCTTATATGGAAATACTGATACCCCAATACAATTTTGGTAAAGTAAAACCAGGGCAGGAAGTATTATTTAAATTCCAGGCTTATCCTTTCGAGCAATTCGGTTCAGTACGGGGACGGATAGAATACATCAGTACCATGTCTACCGACAGCGGTTTCCTGGCCAAAGTAGTTTTACCGAAAGGGCTGCATACAAGCTATGATCGTTCACTTCCATATCAAAACGGATTATTGGCCCAGGCTGATATCATCACACAGAATATGAGTTTGCTGGAAAGATTTTATTATACCTTAAGGAAACAAGTGAGCCGTTGAAAAATATCGAACAATGAAAAAAATACCTAAACGAATTCATCTCGTATTTCTTAATAAGGACGAACCTTTTCCTGCTTTGTTCGAATCCTGTTTCCACCGCACAAGAGAGGTACATCCTTCGTGGGATATACAGGTGTATAACGACGAAGCGGCAAGAAGCATCATCGATAAGCACTGCCCGCAATTGCTGCCTATTTACAATTCCTATTCGCACGTTGTTCAAAAGGGCGACCTGCTGCGCTTGCTGTTGGTGTATCTGTTCGGCGGCTTCTATATGGACTTCGATGTGTTCTGTTTAAAGAACCTGGAAGGCCTGAGGAGCTTCCCGGTAGTGCTGGCAGAAGAAAAAATGTTGACCGATATGGAAGCCGATGCGATAGGCCTGAAGCAAAATCTGCAGATAGCGAACTATATGTTTGGAAGCATTCCCAAACATCCATTTTGGCTGGCCGTTATAAAGGAAGTGATAAAACGATCGGCCCGGAAGATCTATACCGAGTCTGACATCCTTGAAACTACGGGCCCCTGGTTACTTTCAAATGTGTATGCGGCCGTAAAGAACAAGTATCCGCAGATCGTTATTCTCCGAAATACCGACAGGGTTTGCATGGGTACTGGCCATACAGACATTGCCTGTCATTTTGGAAATTTCGGCGCCCATCTTCATCATGGCACATGGCGCTGGGGTGGCAGATTCAGGATTGAAAATAATGACCTCTTACCCCGAAAAAAGCAATTGACAACCGCACAACGCTTTGTCGATTCAATGATGGGTGATATCGTAGCCGGCATAAAACTGGCCCTGCTGAAACAAAACCGCAAAAGCCTGGATGGCCTCGAAAGTTTTAAGAGCATGTACGAAACAGTTAGCGGCCAAATTAAAACGGTATCAGACCCGAAAGGTTTGAACGATCACACCCTATTGACTATCGGCGATTTTGTTAACCACGCAGGCAAATTAACCCGCGATACCATCAATATCCTTTACACGGTGGCGCATGGCCCATGGCTGACCGGCGATTGGGTAGGGGCCATCAACAACCATTACGACTACTGTCTTGTTCCGCATCCACACATAAAAGAATTGTTCGTAAATGCCGGTGTGATCTGTCCCATTGACGTGCTGCCACTCGGGTTCCGGCGATTCAATCGCCGATTTGGAGATGAAAATGAAACCCAGAAGGATGGTTATGTGATCGGCTTTCCGGTCACGAATGATACAGCTCATCTTGCCTCCATCGTGGCGGTATGCAAAAAAATAAAAGAGGAACGGATACCCGGCCTTACCCTGAAATTGCTTTTGACCGGGAAGGCATCCTTCACTGAAAGCTGGATAGAAATAACACCGGCTGATGAGGGCGATCTTTCAAACTGGTTTAATTCATTACACTGCTTTATTACATTGAACGGCAATGACCGTTGGTCATTTGGCCCGGCCGAGAGCTTATATATGGGCATTAGTACCATCATAAGTAACGATCCCTTATACGACGACTTTGCCAGAACCGGATTTTTTAAAGTGATCGGAACAGACCTTGAGCCTGGTATATTGGATGTATACAACAACTATGCACATTACAATAAGCTGGCCATTAAAGGTGCTGTGTGGATCGAAGACACCTGGCGAATGGAGGCCATGGCAGCCAATATACAGTTGTACGTTGAAGAACGGCTGGTGAAAAAAACACAGGTATGAAATTGGTGCAAACGTTTTGGAGTGCCGAAGCCAACCCGACAAAACACCATTTTGGGTGGCGTACGCCCATGCACCATATCATGAGCTGGGCGCTCAGTTGCCTGAAATTAAAAGAACAATACGACGATCTTCATTTGTATACCGATCAGCAGGGCTACGAGATCCTTATAAATTACCTGCAACTTCCCTACAAGTCGGTTCATGTTTGTTTCAATAACTTTCTTACCCCCGGCGGTCATCACTGGGCGCTTGCCAAAATGTACACGTATGCCGCACAGGAAGGGGCCTTTATTCATGTAGATGGAGATGTGTTTATCTGGAAAAAATTTGACGAAGCTCTTGAAAATGCGCATTTGATCGCTCAGAATTTCGAGGTTGGGACAGATTACTACAAAAGCATGTTAGGGACGATCAAAAAGCACCTCCGTTTTGTACCGGATTGTCTGGCAAAAGAGTGGGAGAACGGATCTGTTTTTTCTTATAATGCGGGCGTATTGGGAGGAAACGACCCGGATTTTTTTAAGCATTTTTATGCCACCGCTATTAAGTTGGTGCAAGGGTTTGAGCAATCATTCCCAATGGACATCAACTTTGTATTCGAACAACTGCTGTTCTATGCATTGGCCAAAGAACGAAATATACCCGTGACCTGTTATTTCAAACAAACCTTTACAGACAAGGGATATACAAAGGAACACATGATGGACTTTACGGCAGTTCCCTGCCGCATGCAGTATCTTCATTTGATAGGCGAATACAAAAGAGACGAAGAAACATGCGATCTGCTGGGCAGGACCCTGCTTAAGGAGTACCCGCGCTACTTTTTCAAAATAGTGACGTTATTCAACGGGCAGCACAATTATTTTCAAGACAGGATACGGCCGGTTATAGAAAACCTGTATGACGATAAAACAGTGATAGCCGAATCAGACAGGGTGGCCGCGCCTGAACCTGATAGCCCATTTTCAGATCAGCACAAGCAGACTGTGACGGAAACGATCAATCGTTACAAACGTACAATATTTGATTACAACGCCGAATGGTCAACAATAAGCTGGCAGTTGATGTATGAATATGAAATGAAGGGCTACCAGTATTTCTCGTTTTTTTGCGCAAACAGGGAAGTGCAAATGAACACTGTTTTTACGCGCCACCCGGCCATGAGGTTGGTGGAAGATTCTTTTAACTGGACACAGGACATTAAAAACGTCTTGTTTCCGGTATTGAGCATAGAACCATCTGAGGAAATATATGGCATTGCATGTGTTCCCGGGATGTTTTACAGCGGTTACCGCGAAGTTGGTATCGATGACCTGGAGTTTGAAATGCTGACCATTTTGAAAGACGGTATGTCGCTGCATGCTTTGATAGAAAAGCTGCATCCCTTATTTTACGAAGAGGATATCAGGCAGAATTTTGATATTATTTACGATCTGTTACTGCTAAAATTACAGCACCTGCTGCATCACAGATGCATCTTTGTACTCACCGATAAATAAAAAATTTGCACTACCTGTACTCATTAAACCTATTCTGATGAATATCTATACAACAGATGGATGGAGAAAAACTGATGTAAGCCTAAAAAAAACAGCTATAAAGTGGCTAAGGAGCGAATGGAAGAACTATGTGCAAACCCTGCCCCCATATCGTCATGAATTTAACGATAAAGGAATTGTAATGTGTGCTGGTGGATTAAGTTATTTCACCTGTGCATGGATTGCCATCAAGTCGATCCGAAGAGCAGGGTGTATTTTGCCTATTCAACTATGGTATGTAGGTAATGAGCTGTCTGGTGAAGCTATAAAAGCACTTGGGGAAATGAATGTTGATTGCGAAAATTTCCTGCATCATGAGAATGCCCCCTGGCAAGGCTTCTTACTAAAGCCGTTTGCCATTTTGCACAGCAGGTTTAAAGAGGTGCTGTATATTGATGCAGATAATGTTTGTGTTTCAGATCCAACGGCGCTTTTTTTTACGTCAGCGTATCTTCAATATGGTGCCGTGTTCTGGCCCGACTTCTGGAAAACCGACAGAGAAAATCCTATCTGGGAAATTATCGGAAGCTCTGCTTTTGATACAAAAGAGCAAGACAGCGGGCAACTACTGGTAGATAAAGAGAAATGCTGGGCAGCATTGAATTTGTGCCAGTACTTTAACAACATGTCTGAAGTTTACTATGAATATTTGTCTGGTTGTAAAGACATATTTCGCATTGCCTGGATGGCATTAAAAACACACTGGCATATGATCACAACGGAAGTAGCTATTTGTGGATATCCGGATCCAACAACCAGTACTTTTTTGGGCACTACTATGGTGCAGCACAATACAAAAGGAGAGATCCAGTTCATGCATCGCAAATTAATAAAGTGGGATATTACCAGGGAGAACGAGTTGATCTGGAAAAAGATCAAAAAAATCGTACCAGGTTCAGGTCAGCCGCGGTATTTGCTCAATAAAATAAATGAGACCGGGCCTGCCTTTATGGATCTACAGGGCGACGTGGAAGAAATTGACTTCACGGTTTTATTGAACGATTTAGAAGTGCTCTGTTTGTCAGATCTGGAAGCGCTACGCCGGTCAAAAATGTATGCCCGGTTTTTAGTACACACCTACTTCAGGCGTCGCAGATATATATTATCCAATATACCATTTCAGCTAAATGACAGCAACGAAGCTTCGGCTTATGCCTCCGGTATTTCTTTCAGCAAAAAAGTTATATGATCATGATGGACAAGAACTTTAATGATTATGGCTATCGCATAAATTATATTGATCTATACAAAACCGACATCAGGAAATTAAGGAAGGAATGGAAAGTTTTTTTAAAGAATGTCGGTCCGTATCCATCGACGTTACATGGCAAGGGAGTAGTTATGTGTGCTGGTGGGATCGGTTACTTTACCTGTTGTTGGGTGGCTATAAATATGATCCGGAGATCGGGATGCCAATTGCCCATTGAAGTTTGGTATGTTGGCAATGAGCTCTCGGAAGAAATAAAAACAACGATCACAAAATTAGGGGTGACCTGTATCAATGTTTGCGATTATCCCGGTGCCCCTAACGCCGGGTACGGCCTGAAACCGTTCGCCATTATTAATAGTTCATTCAAAGAAGTGCTGTACCTGGATGCGGACAATGTTAGTGTACGGAATCCGGAGGAGCTTTTCGTAAGCGAAGAATACCAGCAAGCTGGAGCAGTATTCTGGCCCGACTTCTGGAAAACAACAAAAGAAAACCCGATCTGGGCCATTATCGATAGCAATGACTTTGACATGAAGGAACAGGAAAGCGGTCAGATCCTTATCAATAAAGAGCGATGTTGGGCAGCACTGAATTTGTGTATGTTTTTTAATACCCGGCATGCTATATACTACAAATTATTGCTGGGTGATAAGGATACCTTCAAATTTGCCTGGATGGCCTGCAAAACGCCTTTTCATATGATCGGGACGGACGTGGCGATACTTGGATATGAAGATGAAAATATAGGTGAATTTATTGGCACCACGATGGTGCAGCACAATGCCATGGGCGAAATCTGTTTTTTGCACAGGAATTTATTGAAATGGGACATTACAAAACCAGGGGAATATGCCTGGCAGAAAATAAAAAGATTTCGAAAGAATGCCATAACAAAAGAATATCATGTTAACCATACCATGCCACTAGGGCATGCATATCTACATATAAAGGGAGACATCGAGGAAACGGCTTTCCAGGAATTATTGGGAAACCTTGAACAGGTGTGTTTGGAGTATCTGGATGAACTAAGGAATGACGAAGTATACGTGCGCTATATGATCCTGCAGCATATTGAAAAATTCAGACTGTTTTAAAACTGCTAAACCTTATAATATGAATATCTCACGATTACATTTTTACGAACAATATTTGGAAAGACGATATGGCTCATTCAGCTATGTGTTTAACAGATTAAATAAAAGGAACGACAATGTCATTGTTGAGCTTGGAACCACCCGCAGCTTTGTAAGGGGCGGCATGCCCGGATGTATGAGCAGCGATGAGATTTTCTGGGATGAAAATAATATTTCCAATTGGGACTGGAGCGCCGGTGGCTTTTCGAGGGTATGCGCAGAGTTGATCCATAACACGCAAAACGAACTCTATACAGTAGATCTGAATCACGATGCAATGAGTATATGCAAAGTTATAACTTCCCGGTTCAACGAAAATGTGGAGTATGTTCTTACAACCTCTACCGACTTCTTAACCAAGGTTGAAGGTAAAATTGATTTGTTATACATGGATCATCACGAAACCTGTGAAGAAGGCGCCGTATTGCATTTAAATGATACCAAAATTTTATTGAAAAGAAACCTTCTGGCAGAGGACGGAATGATATTAATTGATGATGTTCATTTGGAACAAGTGGAAGCGGATCAAATAACCGCTCGTACAACTGCTGACTTTAGCGATTGTGGAAAAGGAAAATATTCCATACCTTTTTTATTGGCTAATGGCTTTCAGATCGTATTTGAGGGCTACCAGGTGGTGTTGAGCCATCAATAAAACATATGGTATCAATATAAAAGACTTCATGTTGATTTTCTTTTAAGATTCGAGTAGCGCAAATTTTCCATAAAAATGAAAAGATCGCAGTAAGGGATCTTGCTAAACAGTTATATTTAAATATTTTCTTATTTCCTTCTTGTATATGGGAAAGTTTTTTTAAAAAGCTTGTAGGGAAAAATCAAAGCCTGCCTGTCCTTATAGTGTAACGACGATTGCTTATGAACCGGGCTTAAAGCCTTGCCAATGAAAATAGACACTGAATTACTACAACTGCTTCAAAAGCAGATTGCTAAAGGTGAGCAAAGATCATTTGAAGATCTTTACCGGCTGTTTTTTGTACGGCTGTTCAATTTTGCTTTGTTATATGTGCATAAAAAAGAGATTGCCGAAGAAGTAGTGAATGATGTTATGATGAAGGTGTGGAATAAAAGGGAGGATTTGACCAGTATTCAAAACCTGGAAACCTATCTTTTTGTTGCGGTCCGCAATCAATCCCTCAATTACCTGTCGAAATATTCCGCTTTACATATTGCTTTGGAACCGGAAAGTGGCCGGGCCGAGATCATCAATCTGAATGATCCGGAAAAAGAACTGGAATGGAAAGAGATCAATTTCCGGCTCAGCCAGACTATTGATCAGTTGCCGGCGCAATGCCGTACGGTATTTAAGCTTATTAAAGAAGAAGGATTTAAGTATAAGCAGGTAGCTGAAATTTTAAACATTTCACCACGAACTGTTGAAACCCAGCTGTTCAGGGCCATCAAAAAACTCGATAAAGTAATTGAATTATATCTTGAAAATTTTCCCGGCAAAAAACGAAATAACCCGCCGCTTATCAGCTGGCTGATCATGGCTATGTGTTTGTTTCATTAATTATTTTTTGATTGGCTGTACGTAGTTTTTTTCATTTACCGGTCTTACTGTATAGCATACCTCATAACACTTTTGCATGAACAACGATAGATTACAGGAGTTAATATGCCGCACATTAGCTGGTGAAGCCGGGCCGGAAGAGGCAAAAGAACTGGACGCTTTACTGGCGACAGATAGCGAAGCCATGGCGAGGTACCAGTTATTACATCAGTTCTGGAACCGGCACGATGCTCCTTCGCAACAACATGTAGAAGATGCGCTGCATAATTTGTTGAACCAACTCCAGTTGTCGCCCACTGGTGCGGTTGTGCCGTTTGATACCCGGCCTCGCATAACCAGGTACTGGCGGCGCTATGTGACGGCAGCAGCTATTGTTCTTGTGCTGGCAGGTTTTGGCTACCTGTATTGGATAGATCATAAAAAAATATCTGTACTGCCATCTTTGGTGGAAAAACATAATGCAAGAGGCACCAAAAGCACCATAACTCTTACAGATGGTAGTAAAGTATGGCTGAATGCAGACAGTAAGTTACAGTATCCCGAAGTGTTTTCAGGAAACCTGCGGGAAGTGTACCTGAACGGCGAAGCCTTTTTTGAAGTAACCAAAAATCCATCCAGGCCGTTTATCATTCACCTCGCCAATGGAACCGTTCGGGTCCTGGGCACCTCTTTTAATATCCGTGCGTATGATAACGAGAAAACCGTTGAAACATCTGTCACTACCGGTAAAGTAGCTTTCATTCCCAAATACGCAACGCATACAAAAAAGCAGGACACTATTTTTATATCCCCCAATAATAAAGTACGTTATTCGCCGTCAGCCAATTTTGTACAATTAGAACCTACCATTGCCGCAGAAGACAAAGCCTGGACGGAAGGCAAGCTCATATTTAAAGGCATCACCCTGCAGGAGATCGCCATTGAACTGGAAAGGTATTTTGGCAAGAAAGTGACGTTCCTTGACGAAGCTGCTAAAATGTACCGCCTTACCGGCTCTTTTCAAAATAACAGCCTGGAAGAGATTATGTATTATCTGTCACAAACAAAAGACTTTAATTTTAAGATCACCAACAGCGAATTATTAATATCTGTAGAAAAAGAAAAACTTCAATAACGTAGCCGTGCCACGGCTTACTCATTCTAATAAACTATTGCTATATGAAAAAGTTCTCATTGCGGCTGCGGTGCTATGCCTTTGCCGGTATATGGGTTGCGTACCTGCTTTTGTTAAATATATTTCCACTACAGGCGCAGCTGGCCATGGCTTCTCCGGTTTCCAAATTCAATGTATTCCAGTCAAAAGACCAGTCAAAAGAAAACAAAATAACCCTGCAGGTAAAGAGCGAAAAACTGCTGGTGATCCTGGAGAAAATTGAAAAAAGATCAGGGTTTGTATTTGTTTACTCCAACGATGAGATCAATACCGATCAGAAATTATCTGTTTCAGCAAAAGACAGAAATCTGTGGGACGTATTAACCGACTTACTGGGGCCGGTTCGTATTAATTATGAGGTAATAAAGGATAAAATTATTTTAAAACCGGTAAAAAGTAGTTCCCCTTTAGCCGCAGGCAGTAGTAGTTCGCCGTTGAATACAATTCAAACTACTGCTGCCCATGCTGATGCCGACACCCTCATTGAGGGACGTGTAGTGGATGAAAAAAATAGCGGCCTGGCAAATATCAGCGTTCAGTTAAAAGGTACTTCTATAGGAACAACCACCAATAAAGAAGGGTATTTCAAGCTTCGGATACCTGGTGACAGATCGAATGATATACTTGTTTTTTCCTCCGTTGGTTTTATCCCGCAGGAAATGCGGCTGGATGGTCAACCGCAAATGATGGTAAAGTTGCAATCCGATGCCCGGGATCTTGGCGAAGTAATAGTAGTAGGGTATGGTACGCAAAGAAAAATTTCTGTATCGGGCTCAATAGATAATATTAGCAAAAAAGCTATTGAAGGGCGGCCGGTATCTAATATTTCGCAGGCCCTGCAGGGTGTTTCGCCTAACCTGATCATTCAGCAAAAGAACTTTGAACCTGGTCAGCCGGTAAACCTGAATATCAGAGGCCTGGGCACTTTAGGTGATAATACACCGCTGATTGTAATTGATGGAATTACGGGAGGCGATCTGAACCTGATCAATCCCAACGATATCGAAAACATTTCTATTCTGAAAGATGCAGGATCTGCCGCTATTTATGGTTCCCGGGCTGCTAACGGCGTTGTTTTGATCACTACCAAAAAAGGAAAGAAAAATGAAAGACCAACAGTAAGCTATAATGGTATTTATGGCATGCAATCGCCCCGGATTACCTATAAACCTGTTCATGCCTGGGAGAATGCATATTATAAAAACGAATCCCTGGTAAATGCCGGGCTGGCCCCGGCATTTACACCGCAGCAGATCCAGGACTTTGCTACGAAAGGCGATGGCGACTGGCGGGTAAATAATATTGTTCAAAATGCTTCACAGCAAACCCATAACCTGACGATTAGCGGAGGTAGCGCTTCCAGCACTTATTTATTATCAGTAGGACATTTAGATCAGAAAAATAACTTCATTGGCCCTGATTACGGGTACAAACGATACAACATACGATGGAACCAAAGTAATGAAATAGGCAGGTTGAAACTGAACACGATCCTCAGTTACGTAAAAGTTATTAATAAAGATCATTCCTCTACTGCCAGCACCTTGTTGGTAGATGCCAGCCGGGTGCCACTATATTATTCATTCCAGGATAGCGCCGGCAATTACCTCACCAATCCTGTATCTGCCCAGTTTAATCCGAAAGCCATTCTCGAAAAAGGCGGATACCGGAAAAGTGATGACGATGAAATATTTGGCAATTTCAACGCTGAATTGCCGGTTTATAAAGATCTGAAGATAAGAGGTGTATTTGGCGGAACGGTACGCGCCAATCATTTATTCGGTAGAAGATACCAGTTAAATTTCATTCCGGGCGGTGTGTATGGCGATGACCGCGAAGTACAGGATGTGAATGTGAAATCGCTGTTCACGAATGTGCAGTTAATAGCAGAGTATGACAAGCATATTAATGAACATACCATAAAAGTGTTGGTGGGCGGAGCGAATGAGTCATTTAGATCAGACACCAACAGCATCAGCAAAACCCTTACAGATCCTGCGCTTGGTATTCCAACCACGGGTACCATTATTAGTCCGGGCTCAGATAATTCAAACCAGGGAACTACCGAAACCAGTATCAATTCTTTATTTGGCCGGGCAGGTTATTCTTTTAAAGACAGGTATTTTGCAGAATTCAATTTCAGGTACGATGGCTCTTCCAAATTTGCCAAAGACAACCGGTGGGGCTTCTTTCCCTCTGTTTCTGCTGCATGGATCGTAAGTGATGAACAATTTATGCAGACATTCACGAATATAGTCTCAAGTCTGAAAGTACGCGGTTCCTATGGCGTACTGGGCAATCAAAACGTGAATGCCTATCAATACCAGACTACATTTTTTAATTATACAAATGCATATGGCTTTAATAATACAGCCGTGGGCGGCGCGGGATTTACGTTGGGTAATCCTTCATTAACATGGGAAAAGGCCGCCACCTTTAACCTGGGATTTGATGCTACGTTCCTGGAAAGAAGACTTGATTTTTCTTTTGATTATTTTAATAAAACAACCAGCGATATTCTGTACATACGTAAAGACGTACCTGAATTATTTGGCGCCGGATTTCCCTCGTACAATGTAGCCAAAGTAAAGAACAGGGGATGGGAAATACGTGCCACTTACAACTGGCCGGGCAAGGTGATCAGTCAAACATTTTCAGCTAACCTGGCCGATAACCTGAATGAACTGATGGAACTGACATCCGGCGCTAATGAACAGATTGAAAGAAAAGAAGAATTTGAATTGGTGCGCAGGGTAGGGCAGCCTATTACGGTATACCAGGGCTATAAACGGGATGGTTATTTTCAAAACCTGGATGATTTAAGTAAAGCACCGCGCTTTGCAGGATCAACGGTAACAGCGGGCGATATTAAATTCAAAGACCGGAATGGCGATGGTGTTTTGGACGATCAGGATAAATACATCTTAGGCAACCCTTTCCCGAGGTATACCTATGGATTTACGTATACTGCATCAGCAAAAGGGTTCGACCTGGTTATTTTCATACAAGGTGTAGGTAAACGCGATGCCATGATCCGTGGCGAACAGGTAGAACCTTTTCACGTTGGTTATGGCGGCACCATGTACTCGCATCAAACAGATTACTGGACGCCTTCAAACCCCAATGCAAAATATCCCCGTTTGGCAGAAGCCGGCTCTGCTTCCAATGTCAATAACTATCGCACCGGTTCAAACCTGTATTTGTTCGATGCCGCGTATGCCCGGTTAAAAAATGTGCAACTGGGTTATACCGTTCCATTAAAAATAACATCAAAAGCGCGGATACATAAAGCGCGAATATACCTGACCGGTCAAAACCTCGTGACCCTGTCGAAACTGCAATTTCTTGATCCGGAAATTACTGAGTTTAATAACAATGTTGACTTCAATACAGGTGCTAATAGTGCAAGAGCCTATTTTATGCCTGTGTTTTATGGATTCGGACTTGATTTAACCTTTTAATGAAGTAAATGCACCGCATTATGGGTACGAAAAAAATATATAGCAATACAGTTGTTTTAGGTTGTATGCTGCTACTGGTTACTGCCTGTAAAAAGCTTGACCTGGCGCCTACAGACAGATATACCGAGTTAACCTTCTGGCAGAGTAACGACAATGTGAACAGTGCGTTAAACAATATATATTATAGTATATACAGCAGTGACCGGTATTTTTATAATGAAGCCCTGAGCGACAATGCCTTTACAAAATTAGGTGTTAGCACAGGGGTGGATGCCATTTCCAGTGGCAATTTTACCATGTCGCTGCCCAGGTTTCAGCAGGACTGGGCCTATTATTTCGGCGGCATTAAATCATGCAACATTTTCCTCGAAAACGTTGATAAGAATACTAACCTGGCAGACAACATGAAGAACCGGATGAAGGCGGAAGTACGGTTCATTCGGGCCTGGCATCATTTTAACCTGATGAAGTGGTGGGGCGATGCGCCCTTACTCAAAAAAGATCTTACGCCCGATGAGGCGAAAGTTATAGAAAGAACGCCCCGTACAGAATTGTTACAGTTTATTTTGGATGAGCTGGATGCCGTAACCACGTTACTACCCACGAAAGAACAATATGCAGATGCTGATAACGGCAGAGTTACCCATGGCGCCGCACTGGCATTAAAAGCACGTATATTATTATTCGAAGGAAACCGCATGAACGATGTAGTGACTATTTGCGAACAACTGATCAATAACCAGTCGCAAAATGGAAATTATGCATTGGTGAATAATTATACTGATCTGTTCAGCGATAAAGCCGTCAACAAAAAGAACAATGAATCCATCTGGTCGCTGCAATTTGTTCCCTCCCTGCGTACCTGGGGCGATTATATAGATTTTGCGCCTATATCGGCAGGCGCCCGAACCAATAACCTGGCGCCCACGCAGGAATTGGTGAACGACTACATTATGACAAATGGCAAAGCCATTACAGATGTTGGTTCAGGATATAACGAAAGTAGTCCGTATGCAAACAGAGACCCCAGGCTGGCGGCTACTATTGTATATGACCGGTACAACTGGACCAATCCCAACGGCACAACCCAAACCATTTATATAAAACCAGGCTCATCGCCGTCGGGTCAAAGCGCCAATGAATATACGGCAGCCGGGCAGGGAACGGCTACAGGCTATTACTGGCGAAAATACTGGGATCCTAATTATGCGGCGCCTGGTTTAAGCTCGGGCCTCAACCTGCACCTGATCCGTTATGCAGAAGTGTTATTGATGTATGCAGAAGCAAAACAGGCACTGGGGCAAATGACTGCTGCCGTGTGGGATAAAACCATAAAGCCTTTACGGGCCAGGGCTGGTTTTACCGATGCAGGCGCACTTGATTTTCCGGCTTCAGGTGATCTCACCCGCATCATCAGAGCCGAAAGAAGAACGGAATTCGCTATGGAAGGACTGCGGATAGATGATATCCGCCGCTGGAAATTATCAGAAACTGTATTGAGCGGATGGGCGCATGGTGCAAAATTTGGCGATCCGTCTGTTGATAATGGTTATATACGGGTACAACTTCGGGTATTCGATAAAAGCAAACATTACCTGTGGCCTGTTCCACCATCAGAAAGAGCGCTGAACACCTATCTTTCGCAAAACCAAAATTATTAACTGCTAAAGCAATTGATATGAAGAATTACAGCATGCAACTTTCCCTCCTTTGTATACTATGCAGCCTGCTGGTTATACAATGTAAAAAAGATGACCGGTCTATCAATTTGAATTTGTCAGAAGTGAATAACGTTTTCACGCCGGCCGAAGGAAAGTACATTCAGTTAAAACCTGCTGCCAATATAAACGAAACCTTTGAATGGGAACAGGCAAAGGCAGAGGATGGCGCACTGGTTTTGTATGAAGTAGCATTTGACCAGGTGACCGGTGATTTTTCGAATCCATTTTATGTTGCGCTGTCTGATAACAAAGGCGTTAATAACAAACTCACTATTTCGCATGGCGATTTAAATAAGATTGCTGCACTGGGTGGGGCCGACTTCTTTCAAAAGAAAAAATTTAAATGGACGGTACTGGCTTCCAAAGGCACCAATGTAAAAAAAGCCACCGTTTCCAGAACCATTGAACTGGAAAGGCCAGGTGGGTTTGCCGTTTTACCCGGTAGTTTGTACTTGTCGGGTACAGCTACAGAAGGGGGCGATGTATTGGCCAACGCCTTGCCAATGAAACAAACAGTGCCGGGCGTTTTTGAAATATATACCAAACTAAAAGCAGGCAACTATAAATTTTATGATGGTATCAGCGGCTCACCCAAACAGTATTATGTATTTGAGGAAAATGGGGTGCAGGCTATTGGTTTTAATGGACAAAGCTCTTTTAGCGGGGCCGACAAGATTATGCGCATCAGGTTGGATTTTAATAATATCAATGCTACTTATGCCGAAGTAAAATCGGTGCAGTTGTGGTATTGTGCAGGAAATACTTTCTGGGCTACACTGCCCTATACTTCCAACGGGGTATGGCGTATTAACAATCATACAGTGAACTATAAGCAAGAGTCGTGGGGATTTGAAGACCGGCACAAGTATAAAATGGTATTAAATGATGGAACCGGCGACAAGGATCAATGGCTGAATTATGCAACGAAAGA
>DASUVL010001146.1:0-4527 GCA_036379015.1 Niastella sp. | reverse complement strand
CGCGGATGTTCTACCTGGTACTCCCCCGTTTCCGTTTTGTTGATGGCGGAGTATCCCCAGAAATGTTCAGTTATGAATTCCTCTTCACTGCCTTCTTGGATAGGATACTTTTTCAAACCCGTATGCGCCTCGAGTTTATTCCAGTGATTTCTACTTTTCCAATGGTAACCAATATGCTGTTGTTCCGGCGTTGTATTGACAAAGTTTTTCATGGGGAGGGTAATATATCGCTCATTAAACAGAGAATTGGCGATAAACGTGATCGCATGCCTGGGAACAATTTCCTTAATGAACACCACGCCCCTTTTGTATTGATCGTTTTCCTTGTACCGCACATAGAAACGCAAATTCACTTCGGGGAAGGTGGTATGAAAAGGAAAACGCATGTTCAGAACACGGGTATCATGAAACAGGAATCCAACCAGACTCACAAACGTCTTGTTATTCCAGGTATCCAATTCTGTTTTTGCAGGTAAGAACGGCTTGAGTACATCCGGGTCAATCGTATAATTGGCCATAATCAGGCGCAGCCATTGAGCGGAAAGGAACTTTTTTTGTTTCATGGACAGATGGTGTCTAATGTGATAATATGATAATGTGATAATTCGATAATGGAATACAGCCTCGTTGATAGGTTTGAAAAGGTAAAATTATTTACTTTTTCCGCTATTCCAATTACCAGGCTACCCTGGTCAGGACTCAGCAGGATAGTTGCCCTGGGGTTGGCGGCTATATTTGAAAGCGTATACCATTTTTATAGCCATATTTCCTTATACGATTGCCATATGACAACTGCCTTCAACGGTTTCTTTTCAACATGCAACTTTATTCATAAACATACATCGGTGGTAAAAAGATCAGTAGCCTTGCTGCTTGCCCTGGCTTGCCTGCAAGTGCATGCCCAACGATCAACGTTTAATTTCAACAGTAACTGGAATGTTTTTATCGGTGATACGATTGCGGCGAAAGAACCGTCTTTTCCGGATGCCGGTTGGAAACCCGTAACCCTCCCCTGGGCCTGGAATGAAGACGAGGCTTTTAAAAAAGATATCAAAGATTTATCTAGTGGTATCGCCTGGTATCGCAAACATTTTAAACTGCCTGCTGCAGAAAAAGGCCAAAAAATATTTTTAGAATTCGAAGGTATTCGGCAGGCAGGCGATTTCTATTTAAATGGAAAATACCTCGGGTTACACGAAAACGGCGTTACTGCTTTTGGTTTTGATATTACCGGTCTGGTAAATCAGGGAGATTCAGACAATGTGCTGGCTGTTCGCATTGACAATAGCTGGGATTACCACGAACGCGCCACGAAAACCAAATATCAATGGGAAGACAAAAATTTCAATGCCAACTATGGCGGCATTAACAAAAATGTGTACCTGCATATTGCCAATAAAATATATCAAACCCTTCCTTTGTTTACTACATTAGGAACTACCGGCGTGTATATATATGCCGATCAATTTAATGTTAAAGAACGTACGGCAACCATTCATGCCACATCAGAAGTGAAAAATGATGATGATAAACCGCAAACGGTACAATATGAAGTGGCTATCGTTGATGCGGCTGGAAAACCGGTAAAGACTTTTACCGGAGATAAAACAACACTGGCGCCAGGTTCAACAACCACGGTAAAAGCAGCAGCTGTTGTAAACGATCTGCATTTCTGGAGCTGGGGCTATGGCTACTTGTATACCGTTCAAACCGTATTAAGGGTAAATGGAAAACCGGTAGATGTTGTAAAAACTAAAACGGGTTTTCGTAAAACGGAATTTAAAAACGGCATGATCTACCTGAACGACCGGGTGATCATGGTGCATGGGTATGCCCAGCGAACCAGTAACGAATGGCCGGCCATTGGGTTGAGCGTTCCGGCCTGGTTAAGCGATTACAGCAATCATTTGATGGTAGAAAGTAATGGCAACCTGGTGCGATGGATGCACATCACCCCCTGGAAACAGGACATTGAAAGTTGCGACCGGGTTGGTTTAATGCAAGCCATGCCGGCCGGGGATGCGGAGAAAGATGTAACTGGCATTAGGTGGGAACAACGAAAGGCGGTGATGCGCGATGCCATCATTTACAATAGAAATAATCCCAGTATTATTTTTTATGAATCGGGCAATGAGTCTATCAGTGAGCAGCATATGCAGGAAATAAAAGCCATCCGTGATCAATATGATCCACATGGCGGCAGGGCGATTGGTTCGCGCGAAATGCTGGATAGTAAAGTGGCCGAATACGGCGGCGAAATGTTGTACACCAATAAGAGTGCGCACATTCCCATGTGGGCTATGGAATATTCGCGGGATGAAGGCTTGCGCAAATATTGGGATGATTACACCCCACCCTATCACAAAGACGGTGAGGGACCGCTGCACAACGGACAAAATGCCACTGTTTATAATCGCAATATGGAATCGCATGCCGTTGAAAATGTAAAACGCTGGTTTGAATTCTGGAAGGAACGGCCAGGTACGGGTAAACGTGTGAGTGCAGGCGGTGTTAATATTGTATTTTCTGAAACAAATACCCATCACCGGGGAGCAGAAAATTACCGGCGCAGCGGTGAGGTAGATGCTTTACGCATCATAAAGCAGAACTTTTATGCACACCAGGTGATGTGGGATGGTTGGGTGAATCCCGAAAATTACCGCATCCATATAATCGGGCACTGGAATTATGCAGCCGGTGTAAAGAAGGATATATATGTGATCTCTTCTGCCTCCAAAGTTGAGTTAAAGGTGAATGGTAAATCGCTAGGCTACGGACAAAAAAGCGATGGTTTCTTGTTTACCTTCAAAGCGGTGGAATGGCAGCCAGGAAATATTGCTGCATTGGGATACGACGACAAAGGAAAGCAGGTATGTTATGGAATGATTAATACCGTAGGCGAACCTGCAGCCATTCGGTTCACCAATATTGAAAGACCGGTACCTTTTATGGCGAATGGACAGGACCTATCGCTGGTTGAAGTAGAAGTCGTTGATGCGAATGGCATGCGCTGTCCTACTGCATTGAATATGATCAATTTTACTATTGATGGGCCTGCTGAATGGCGAGGTGGTATGGCGCAGGGACCAGATAATTATATTCTCGCTAAGAGTCTGCCGGTTGAAAATGGAGTGAATAGAATTTTGATCCGGTCAACTACTACGGCTGGAAAAATAACTATTAAAGCTGCTGCGGATGGGTTACAAAATGCTTCACTGACATTAACTACATTGCCTTTTGAAGAAAAAGATGGTCTGTCAAACGTTTTGCCTAATGCATTGCTCCCCTGTAGACTGGAAAGAGGACCAACGCCATTAACGCCATCTTATACCCTCACCCGCATTCCGGTTGCGATTGTAAAAGCATCAGCCGGCGCCCATGCCGATAGCGCTTTTGCTAGTTATGATGATAACGAACTCAGCGATTGGGTGAATGATGGCCAATTGAATACTGCCTGGATTGAATACGATCTTGAGCGGGTTGCTACAGTAAGTGAAGTAACCCTTAAATTAAATAATTTTCGCAGCCGTGCATATCCATTAATTATTACCGTTGATGGAAAAGAAGCATTCTCCGGAACAACAAAGCCTACATTAGGTTATTACACCATTGCCTGTAAACCAACGAAAGGAAAAAAAGTGCGGATACAACTGGCTACCCTTTCAAAAGATGAAGGGGGTAATGTAATGGTTGAAGTGTCCGGTAAGAAGCTGGATGATGGTGTGGCGCGTGACGATTCCAACGCAAAAGGAACGCTGAGCATTATTGAAGCCGAGATCTATGAGCCTATAAAGAATTAGTTCATTTTGAGCTTGTAGGCGTAAATATGACGGGCTTATTCGCTTCGCAATGCTTTCACCGGATTGGCTAATGCTGCTCTTACACTTTGTATACTGACCATAATAAAAGCAATGGTAATTAACAGTGATGGGCTATTACAAAAAAATGAACCAGTCCAACTGAATATGAAATGCAAATATGTTGAGCCATTTGCTGGCGGTCAGGATGATGTTGAAAATAATTTATCAATTTCTGCCCACCAGATAAAACTGATTTGATTTTTTTTATTCCGCTATAATTTTTTCGGCTTTCTCTTTATCCTTAGCAAATATTTTCAGTTCTATTCCCCCCAAAGGGTTTAAGCCAATGGGATTTTCATTTTCCATGAAAGAATCTATTTCGTTTGCCTTCAGTTTATCCTGGGCAAAAGTAGCTTCCAGTATATCATTGTATATATGAAGTACGATGGTCTTGTCTTGTGTCATATGAGTGGGTTGAATATTGATTTATTAATTTGTCCATTTATTAATATGCTAACCAGGCAAAGGTAGGCCGATTCAGGCAGCAATAAACCGAAGAAACGGTGAACCCTGAAAATGTGTGAATGATATAATTCTTATCAATAATTGTGTAATGTATTGCTGTATTTAATTCCAACCTTTATAGTACGGAAAAAACTGTGCGAATAAAATCAATATAAAATGAATGTGACAGGAACTCCAATCGAAACGAAGAAAGCGGATCAGG
>DASUVL010001145.1:0-2650 GCA_036379015.1 Niastella sp. | reverse complement strand
AAAGAGAAGAATGAGAATTCTGGTCTGGCAGCATACCGGTGATGTGTAAAAACCGGCGTGATTACTGTCTGCACCCCTTGGTGGACTGATGATGATGACGCTACATCAGAAACAGCATGTTCTCTATTGAAGGTAGTCTATTTACGTTAGTTCAGCCGAATTTTTTTCGTATGTCTTATAGGGTAACATATTCTAAACTAAAAACCCCTCAAATCCAGAGATTTGAGGGGTGCGTATTCTACTGTGCCACGAAAATATTATGCACTGCGAAAGTATTTTTTTGTAAACACCGTATCTGTGCTATGCAAAACACCATTGGTGATCTTTGCATCACGGCCAACAACAGCGGCATCCCGGATACTCACTTTGCCATTCGCCACTTCCACTTTTAATTGATTACCATTTACGGTTTCCAAACTGTCACCGTCTTTCAGATCCTTGAAATGGATCTTTCCTTTTACGATGTGGTTATTCAGCAGATCGATCAGCTTTGTTTTGTTTTCTGGCAACAACAAATTTTCCAGAAATCCTTTTTCCAGTTTTTCAAATGCAAGGTCAGATGGTGCAAAGAAAGTGAATGGGCCAGTACTGCTCAGCAATTGGTCCAGGTCGGAAGAATGGACGCTTTGCTTTAATGTTTTCAGGTTCTTATCTGTGTTAACAACCTGTGTAATGTTTGACATTTTTGTTTTTTTACCTGCCGGTAGCATACCGGCAACAGCAAAAGGTAAGCTTAATTAACCGTACACCCCGATATTGTTTAACGATGTGGGTATGGGAACAAGACCTGTCAGGTCCGCTTTAACAGCTTGCATTACCAGGCTGCTGGGTCGGCATTCGCATTGTTTTCTGTATTCAATTAGCACATTGGCTAATTAGCAAATTAGCACATTGACTGATTTATCCCCCATATTAGGCAGTTGTCCCCCCTGTAACCCAATCTCCCTGTCTCTAAATTTATCGGGTAATTGAACTTCAGGCAAAAGCCTAACGATTTACTAAAACTGACTTGCTGTATGACACGTCCACTGTATGCCAACCAACGGCCTGCGGGCCGGTGCAATGATTATCTGTTTGCACCATCCGGCCTTCATTTAGTCTTTATTTTATTAAGCCTTTTATTGTTTAATGGTCTCCAGGCGCAACGATTCCCGCATCCGGGCATCCCGTTTACGCAATATGACCTGGACCAACTGAAACAGAACATTACCCAGGAACCCTGGCTCTCGGCGTATAATGCGTTTAAAAACGACAACCACTCCAAATTGTCATACGGAATGAAAGGGCCCTTTGCCACCGTCACCCGCGCACCAAACCTGAACAACGTTGCGTGGATAGAAGATATGGTCGCCGTTCATAACCTCGCCTTCATGTGGGTCTTCACCGGCGACTCGGCCTATGCCCGTAAAGCCACCAATATGATGGATGCCTGGGCCGTAACCAATACAACCTGGGGCGGTGGTGAATCCATGCTCGATATTGGTGATTATGCTCAATATTGGGCTACGGGCGCCGACATCCTTCGCGGTACTTTTCCTGGTTGGTCGGCCGACAATACCGCCCACGTAAAAAACTATTTTAACCAGGTGTTATGGCCCACGAGTTGGGTGCCTTTTCCTTTGCGCGACCAGAACAAAGGCGCCTTGCAATTGAAGATCGCCCTGGCTGCTGCCGCCTTCCTCGATGATCCCGTTAAATTCAACCAGGCTATTGAAGTGTACCGCATGGATGCGGGTGGAGGCATGCGTAATTCGCTGCCTAATGGTGAGGTGGGTGATGCGGGTCGCGACGACCACTGGCGTGTGCAAGCCGCTGCCCTGGTATGGGGTGCGGAAGTGGCGTTCAAACAGGGTATTGATATGTATGCCGAACTTAACAACCGCGTGCTGGCTATCGGCGAACTCTATAATAAATACGCGTTCGAAGGCGATACCATGACCTTCATTCCTTTCGGCGGTTATGCATCCTATTGGACCAACTGGGGCATTCCAACCGGCGCCCGCAGAGGCGATTTCTCCAATATACTCAAGGCCGCGTATTCCCTGCGCAAGGGAATGCCTACGCCCTATAATGATATGATGCGCGCCGCACTGGGTGGCGCTGGTGGTGAGTTCTTATACCTGAAATCAAGCGACACGTCTACGGCAGTGGCGTTACCACCGGTTAATTATCCGGCCGACCTGGTGCAACCTGCAAGCTATGTAACCAATTATGATATCGGTAATCCAGGTATGGCCGGTAGTGCTTTGTATAACAATGGTACGTGGACGGTGAAAGGGGCGGGTAACTCGCTCAGCACGGCCATGAATCTTTCCTTCCGGAAAGTGACCGGCGATGCCGGCCTCATTGTACGGGTGGCGGGCATGTCGTTAAGCACCGGCGGCTGTGGCGTTATGATGCGCGAGTCATTGGCGCCCGGTGCTCCGTATTATGATATCCAACTATTAGCCACCGGCGGCGTTGGCCGGCATTATCAACCGAAAGCGCCCTGGTGGTTGAAAATAGAACGGGTGGGTACGCGCATCTTCACGTATCATTCGCAGGATGGCATTAACTGGACAAACCTCAGCTGTTTCTATTCAACCGCTTTTCCCAATGATATGTATCTTGGTTTTTATGCTATCTCTAATAATACATCAGCCTACAACAC
>DASUVL010001144.1:0-4334 GCA_036379015.1 Niastella sp. | reverse complement strand
GGTATGGGGAGTAAAGTCAACCGGACTGGTGCTTGCCAGAGCCAATTGGGATGGTCATGTTGAATATTATACCTGGAATGTAGCTATACAAACAGATACCCCTTTATTAATAGTCGTCGATCCTGATTATACGAACAACATATTATTATATGCCGGGGGTATGTCGTTCACGGATAAAAACCTACCTCAGAATAAATATTTTCGGGATGAATTGAATGTTGGGTGCCCTGATTTTATGCCGGCAGATGTGATGGGCATATCAATGCGTGGGGATGAAATATTTACGTTGCATACTGAACATAGGGAAGCTTTCTTGAATCGCTATTTCCTTGATGGCAAATTAATAGGATCATCTCGTTGCACATTTAACGATGGCGACTATAACTATAGTATCCCAGATATTACTGTCAATGAAATGCAATGGTGTAATGGCTGTTTTTATCTGGCCTCTCACCAAATGGTTGTGCGGATTTCCGAATACGGAGATGCAACTGTAGTGGGTTATGCTCAGGGTCTTGTTCAAAAAATTGCAATAAATAAGGGAAAGGATGGCCTGACAACTCTTCTTGCATATACCTACGGAGATCGTATTATTTTTATGAATATCTATCAAAAAATTAACCAGGCTATTACTTATGAGGTGAAGGAGATAATAGCGGTTGATGTTAAGGCATTACCGGATAACCGGTTTGTTGTTGCCGATAATCACAAAGTAATGGTTTATGATCTGTCGGATTGTGAACATCCGCCCGAAATATACTGGCAGGTTGAAACAGAAAATGAAGTGGTAGGGGTGTTTCAGGGACCCAACCGAAATCAAATAGGGATACTTGAAGCTAATGGGCAGATAACTTTACATAATATTGAGGAATTAACATAAAGGCAAGGAATTAAGAACGTGCATCAGTCCGGAAGTAAAGCTTTCGGAGTTAAACTTATTCTATACATTTTAAATTTATTTCGCTTGCAATTATCCGAAGAACAAGTGCTTGCCCTGGCGCCTGACGAATCTTCCAAAAAATCGGGCAAAGAGCTTTCCAATCCAGGCAAGTGGGTAAGCAAAGGAGTTAATGACCTTGCGCTCTGGGGCGAATGCCAGGGCAGCGGCAGTAAGCCATATCAAACTCAGGTTGATGCCGTGAATATTGCTTTTAAATGCAGTTGCCCCAGTCGGAAATTTCCCTGTAAACATGGAATTGGTTTGTTGTTGTTATATGCCCGCAGTAAAAATGATTTTACCAGTAGCATTATGCCTGCCTGGGTAGCAGAATGGATCAATAAGCGATCTGAACGCCAGGAAAAACAGGCAGAACAAAAGGAAAAGCCGGTTGATGAAGCAGCACAGGCAAAACGCCGTCAGGCCCGTGAACAAAAGGTGGGCGATGGTATTGAGGAGTTATTGCAATGGATAAAAGATATCATTCGTAATGGAATTGTTAGCATGCCTGAAAAAGGTTCAGCCTGGTTTGAGGGTATGGCCCGCCGTATGGTAGACGCCCAGGCGCCTGGTTTGGCCGGGATGATAAAAAACCTGGGCGGAATAAATTTTTACCGCGATGGCTGGCAACCTGAGTTTATGGATCAGCTGTTGCGCCTGTACCTGGTTATTTCAGGGTTTAAAAACAGCGAAGCATTGCCCGCCTTGTTGCAACAGGATATTCGCACCTGGATCGGGTTTACCCAAAACCAGGATGAATTGAAAGAACAATCGGGTATTACCGATACCTGGCTTGTGCTTGGTAAACTGGTTACGGAGGAAGATAATATTACGGTTGAAAGGAATTGGTTATACGGAATAACCAGTAACCAGTATGCCCTGGTGCTGCAGTTTTTGGTGCGGGGCCAGGGTGCGCAGTTAGCCCTTACACCTGGGTTATTCGTACAGGCGGAATTAGTATTCTATCCTTCTGTAATTCCGTTACGGGCCATTGTGAAAAAACAGATCAGCACCGAAAAAGTACAACAGTACAAAGGATTTACTAACTGGCAACAAGTAGCGGAAGCCGAAACTGCATATAGCAGTGCATTACCCTTCCGTAGTGAAAGGCCTTTTATTATTGAGCAGGTACGGCCGGTCTTTTATAATCAGCAATGGTGGCTGCAAGATTCCAATAACGCCATGATGAGTATCAAAAGCGGATTTAAAAACATTTGGAAATTGTTGTCATTAAGCGGAGGCGATTCCCTGAATATGGCAGTGGTAGGGAAAGAGAATACATACGAGCCTTTTGGGGTATGGTATCAAAACGAGTATAAAATTTTATAAAGCGTTCGATGTTCTAATAAAATCGGGGGATATGCAAATCTGGGATCAAATTATTAACACCGCCATGTTGGGCACAGACAAAAGAACTCTTGGCGCCTCTACATTACCACCTGAGCTGGCCAATGCGGTTGTGCAGATTCAAAATAATACAACAGATAAAGAAGAACAGTTTTTGCAAACGGCTTCCCTGGCTTTTAACTACCGGCAGTGTGGTGTGCAGCCATTGCAAAAAGAAGGCGTAACCATTGCGAAGGCTGATGCGGAAGAAAAACAATACTGTTCCGTATTGGGCATGCAAACGCTTAACGATATCCTGGATGCTGAAAGTAATTCGCTGTTGCAGTTCTGGCTGCAATTATGCAAATCAAAAGAGCGGATTATATACCCCGAACTTGTTCCATTATTATTACATATTGGCACACAGCAAAAAAAGTTACAGAACCTGATAGTGGCCTGTTGTGGTAAGCGGGGCGAATGGCTAACCCGGTTTAACCCTGAGTGGAATTTTTCTACCGCAACAACCGATGAGGAATTATGGCAAACAGGTTCCCAGGAACAACGAAAAATGGTCCTGGAACACATTCGCCAGGTTGATCCGGCAATGGCAAGGAACTGGGTGATGCAAACCTGGTCTCAGGAAGATGCAAGTACAAAAATTGAATTGTTGTTGTTACTTGGTATTAATATTGGCGACGAGGATATTGAATTTCTTGAAAGCCTTTCAAAAGAAAAAAGCAAAAAACTAAAGGAAATTGCGCTTTGGTTATTAAAGCAAATACCGGAGTCTCCCATTGTACAACAATACCAGCGGGTACTGCAACAGGCGGTGACCAGTAAAACTAAAAAATCGGCGCTGGGTGTGGTTAGCCATAAAGAGCTGACCCTTCGATTGCCGGCTGATTTGGATGAAAATATCTTCAAAACCGGTATCGATAAACTAAGTAATAAAAAGGAATATACCGATGATGAGTTTATAGTCTTACAGTTAATGCAATCAGTACCACCTTCTTTTTGGGAAGCACATTTACAAAATACGCCCGAGGCTATTATACGATCATGGCAAAAAGATGATACCGGTAAAAAATTAATACCTGCCCTTGTGCAGGCGGTAGTCGTTTATAAGGACCAACGTTGGGCAACTGCTTTTATGCAAAACAGCCAGGTTTTTTATATTGATATTATTCCCCTGTTGCCGGTTAACGAGCAGGATTTTTATAGTTTGAAATTTATTGATCAGTTTGCTGACAACATTATTGAACATGCTATTAAACGGGAAGATGCCTGGAGTGTTGGTTTAACCACTGCTATATTTAAGCATACTGCAAAAAGTGTTTATCAATATAACCGGTCTTTTTATAGTCGTTATATCCATTGCATACCAGTTGATATTATTACAGAGCTTGAAAATTGTGCGCCGGCTGAAGATTATCTGAAAACAACCTGGGGTAATACCTGTGAGTATATCACAACGCTCATTAATTTAAAAAAACAAACCATACTATCCTTTAACGATTAAAATAATAACGCATTATGTCTTCCCTATTACGTCAGCACGCTGAACAATTATTTGCCCAGGAATTGGAAGAACTGCAAAAGCAGGATAAGGGGCAGCGCCCGCAGAACTGGAAGTTAACCCCTCAGGCTGTGGTAACTTACCTGATCGGCGGTAAACTGAAAAACGGATTCGAAGTATCGCCCAAATACATCGGTAACAAACGGTTGATGGAAATAGCCGTTGCCACGCTTACTACCGACCGGGCTTTATTATTATATGGATTACCCGGTACGGCAAAAAGTTGGGTAAGTGAACATTTGTCTGCAGCTGTTTCCGGTGATTCTACCATGATTGTACAGGGAACGGCAGGTACCAGTGAAGAAGCCATTCGCTACGGTTGGAACTATGCCCGTTTGCTGGCAGAAGGTCCTTCGGAAAATGCACTGGTAACATCACCTGTAATGAGGGCTATGAAGGATGGGAAGATCGCCCGTATTGAAGAACTTACCCGCATTGGTGCCGATGTGCAGGACGCACTCATTACTATTCTGTCGGAAAAAACATTGCCGGTTC
>DASUVL010001143.1:0-6503 GCA_036379015.1 Niastella sp. | reverse complement strand
ATCGGCAACAAACGGCGCTGGCACTTGCAGTGCTAGCATATGCTGAGAATATTGCTAACCCGACCGTACTGGCGCCCGTTATTGACAGAATAGGGCATAAACATACCAGTCTGGATATTCGTCCCGAGCACTATGCAATTGTAGGTAAACATCTTTTGGCTTCTATACAAGAAGTTTTGGGCGATGCCGCAACCCCGGAAATTATTGACGCCTGGACAGCCGCCTATAACCAACTGGCTCAAATAATGAGTGGCCATGAAGCTGGCATCTATGCACAGCAAACCGCCCGCACTCACGGATGGACAGGCTGGCGACCTTTCCTGCTGAAGAAAAAGATTACCGAATCAACCGAGATAACATCATTTTACCTGTATCCTGCCGATGGAGGAAAGGTTCCTCTGCACTTACCTGGTCAGTTCATCAGTTTACGAATATTTTTGCCGCAACTCAACCTGAAACAGGCCAGGCAGTACAGTATTTCAAGCGCCCCTACTGATGATTATTACCGTATTTCTGTAAAAAAAGAAAAGGGTGCAGACCTTGATACTGACGGTATGATCAGCAATTATCTGCATGACTTTGTGCATGAGAATGACCATGTTGATCTTACTGCACCTGCAGGTAATTTTACCCTGGCCAGTAATATTGACGCCCCTGTTATGTTTATTAGTGGTGGAGTAGGTTTAACTCCGCTCATGAGCATGTTGCATAGCCTGATAGAGCAAGATCACGCCTATCCTATCACCTGGCTGCACGGTTGCCGCAATCAATCTGTACACGCCTTTAAAGACCAGCTCTTGCAAATTGTAGAGACAGACCCTCGGGTAACCCAGCACGTTTTTTATAACCAGGTTACCGAGCAGGACAGGAAGGCAGGCATTTTAGAAGGTTACGTGGACATTAAGCTGGTTCCCAAACTTAACCTGCAACCTGATGGACATTATTTTATATGCGGTCCCTCTGTATTTATTCAGAAACAATATCAGGATCTTGTAGCTGCAGGGGTAAATAAACAGCGTATTTATTTTGAAGAATTTGGTCCGCAGTTGCTGGCATTAAACTAATGCTGGTAAGTTCAGCCTTCACATATTGAACTTTTGAGATCGAGCTTTAAGCCGTGTTGTTTGATCGTCTTAATGAAGGCGATCAAACAACACGGTAAATTGCATCCCTACACTGTAATTTAGAGGAGATTAGCTCAATTATATGCCTGGCTTCTGTCTACTTTTAATGCTTCACCTCGATATATTCCGTTTGCTATATCTCCATTCTTCAATTTTAGAATAAAGTGGATATCAACATTTGACTTGCGATTTTCTATTGAAATAGTTCCCCCCGCGATTTCTATGACATGATTGTTAACCTTTAAAGAACCATTAAATTGGAATGGAAGACGTTCGTTCAGAGTTGCGGATGAAAATTGGTAAACGCCATTAGACAGATTTGCTGTACTGTTACTCGTTAACGAGAAGTAGACATATGTTGTGGCCTTTGTTACATCTTTATCTTGATTGATTAAATCAATTTCAAACTTAGAGTTTATCCCATAGGACTCGTTCGCTACTTCAGAAAAATCAAGCGAATGCGTCTTATTTCCTACCGTCAAGAAATTATTTGGAGCGTCATTGTCGAAACCGGACAAGCAAAAAGTAAAGAAAAGGGCTAGAGCTAACATAGTTGATTTCATGTTTTTTTATGTTAATGATGCCGACGCTGCTCCATTCCATAAGAAAGCTAAAAATTTAATTGCTGTCGCTGTTTTGATGGTGTATGTTATTTAGCTGCTTTCTATACATTAGTGTTGAGGTATGGATGGATCCTGGCCAAACAATAAACCTTCGCGTTTCCTGATCCTTACTTTTTATTTACCGATGGTGTTTTGAAATAAGGGATTACAACATGACTAAAGATAATTATTTTTTAATAAGATAAAGGAAGCGGCAGACCGGCTGCCATGCTTCCTTTACAAATAATTCCCTGATACAATCGATTAATTCAGCATTTATTTTGTAAGGTTTAATAATGGTTTATTTAACCTGAATATGTTTACTTACGCTCGTTCTTCCTTTCTTTACAGTCAACACATAATGGCCTGGTTGAACTCCTGCTATATTCATGGGAAAGGCTTTCACAATAAAATCACCTGTATGCAAAAAGCGCGCTTTAATAATAAACTCGGGAAGACGTCGACCCTTATCTACTTGAATGCTATTCAACTGTTTAACGAATCAACATTATTGTTCCTTTTCGCTGGAATCTAATACCCGCTAAACATTCCATTTCAGTGAAGTAAACATAGATCCCCTCGGGAGCATTGATACCTTTATATTTTCCATCCCAAGCGCCTGAAACATTATCGGGTACATAATCCTTTTTCTCAAAAACAACCTCTCCCCACCGATTAAATATTCTAAAAAAAATCACTTTACTTACTCCCTTTGACGGAATCATAAATGCATCGTTGTTACCATCGTTATTGGGCGTAAATGCATTAGAAATGCCAACATTTTCTTCACAGAGGGCCTTAATCCTGATAGTATCTGCTGCTTCACAATTAAATTGATTGTACACCTTCAGTACATATTCAATGGAACTACGCGGAGCACTTACCGGGGCCTGACAACCGGTACAACTTAAATAATCTGCCGGTGACCATTGCCAGCGGACAATATCCGGGCTTCCTGTGCTTTGAAGCGTTGTGGTTGTTCCAACTGTAACCTGCCGATCATTACCAACCCATACAGTTGGCGAAGGCCGCACTGTTACAGGAATATCAATCGTATCACTGTAGCACTGATACTGATCATATCCCACGACGGTATATGTAGTAGTAGCTTCAGGTCTTGCTACAACGCTACCTATACCGGTGTTGTTTAAGCCTGTAATGTTGTTGATCCACTGGTAACTTGTAGCACCGGAAGCTGTCAGCTGCACTGCGTCTCCTTTACATATATTGGCTTCCGGAGTAGCCTGCATGGTAAATGGTTGGAGCGCAATTACAGTAATTGCTGCAGCCCCTTTACATCCATTGGCATCAGTTGCCTGAACGCTGTAGTTGGTACTAACCGAAGGATGAGCAATGGGATTCGGAATTAGATTATTGCTTAAATCTGTGCCGGGCGACCATACATAACTTATACCCCCACTCGCCTGTAACTGAACCCCATTCCCTTTGCAGGCAATAGCCGTGGCTGGCAATATTGAAATCACCGGATCGGAATAAATTATGATATTGTTCGCCAATTTTACTGAACTCGCACAACCGGCCGCATTGCGAACCACTAACCTGGGTGAAAAAGTGCCGGGTGTAAGAAAGGTATTTGTTGCCATAGTATCCTTAGTACTGGTAACAATACCATTTCCAAAATCCCAGGTATAATTGTATCCACTGTCCGGAACAGACGAATATAATGTCATTTGATCTCCAATGCAGCCGGCAAGATCATCGGCAGCAAGGGCAGACGGTGGTGTTGACACCAGAATCGTGTCGCGGTGAGTACCCATCAATATTGACTGGTTATAAACCTGAAGCGTTACTATATATTCTTTGGCCATGGTGTATATATGGTTAGGATGGGTTTGATCTTTCAGGAAAAATCCATCACCAAAATTCCAGACAAGACTATCATAGGGAATATTTGAGCTAAAAGCAAAACTTGCCTGCACCGGAGGGCAGGCCGATTGCTCGCCAATAAAAATGGTGTTTGTGGTAAAAACTGTTTGTTCGGGTACGCAGGTGATAAGCATCGTAGCTGTGTCCCTGCAATTCGATCCGTTATCAGTGGCTATAAGCATAACCGTATAGGTGGCTGCCGTTGTATAAGCATGAACCGGGCTTTCATCGGCTGATATTATTCCATCTCCAAAACGCCATTCCCATGTAACCGTTCCTGCATAGGTTGTTTGTGAATTATTAGTGAACTGTATCGGGCTATTCGGCGCAACGGTAGTTCCAGGTGACACCGCAAATTCTGCCTTTACACCTAATACCGTAACCGGCCTGGTTGAATTGGTTACAGAAGAAACACACCCATCTGCATCCGAAGCTGTCAATGTAACAATATACCGGCCCGGGCGGCTATAATAATGATTAACAACTCCTGCCTGTGAAGTGGTTAATTGCTGACCATCACCGAAATTCCAGGTCCAGGAAGTTATTGTATTACCAACCGATGCTACTGAACGATCCTGTAGTACAACCGGTGACTTGAAACAAACATTATCGCTCAGCACATCAAAACTGGTTGTAACCCCGTTTACTTTAATGGGAACATAGTTAGTGGTATCCTCACAATTGTGAAAATAGGATGTCATGATCATCCTGATGCTATCTTTTTTTATCTCTTTTACTGTTAGTTTCCCATCCAGGTCCATGTACCATGTCCATGAATTATTCGACCAATTGCCGTTAAAGGGAGTGCCATCAGCATATTCCCATTTTTTAAAAATATATCTCGGCATTGGATCCGACAGGATGAAAAGGTTTTGCTCAAGCCCCCTGATATGAAACGGTGTAGGTTCATTGATACATGTTACGCCATTATCCAGCGATAAAACAGGGTTTTGTTTTTTCAGTATGTACACTTCTGTATTTTCCTCTAAAACGCAGTTGTCTTTCTGGGTCGTTAGTTTCACCCGGAAGTTCCAGGATTTTGGATATGTATGGTTTACTACAGGTTGGTATGTAGTGTAAGTTGTAGTGCTGCCATCTCCAAAATCCCAGGTCCATTTATCATTAAAAGTGGTGCTGTCAATAAAAGCAACCTGATCTCTGGCGCCGTCACATGTGTAATCTATCCGATGGATCCTGGGGAATGGGCCTTTGACCCTAATGATATTATTTTTTATGATTGTATCATTACAGGTACCGATACCGTTGTAAAGCACCATCTTAATAGTATATACGCCTTCTTCCTTATACTGGTGGCTGGGGTTGGCCCAGCCGAGCCCGGTGCCATCTCCCCAATCCCACCGTACCCATGCAAAGTATCCAGATAAAACAGGAGTGGTAATATGCACATAATTATGTCCGCAAACTTCCGGAGTAACCGTAAAATCACCCTTTGGCCGTTGCATCACAAGCAGCCACGGACCTTTAACTGTTCCGGTACAGCCTCCGGCTGTAGTGTAGGTGAGCGTTGGATAATATTCGCCGCTAACTCTATAAGTATGTTCAGGGGTAGCATCCGTGGATGTGGCACCGTCGCCAAACTTCCATAAATAATTTACTATCGGATCTGTTGACTGTGCTTTGAATTTTTTTGTAAGGCTGTCGCAGTCCTGTACGCCAACCGTATCCGTTGCTACAATGTAAACGTTAACCCTTTCCATTTTGATCCATTTCGAAATGAATGAAGTACAACCATAAGCATTGTCTATTTCCAGATGAACATTATAAGTGCCATCGCTGCTGTAAACGTTGGTTGCATTTTGTGTAGTGCTATTTACAGTTGACGACCCGTAGTAGTAATTAAAATTCCAACGCCACCGTACTGCTTCACTCGAAGTGTCTCTGAAGTTTACCGTATAGGGAGCGTTGCAAAAAAACGCATGGTCTATAATAAAAGTATCTATTTTAGGATTACTCTTTATTTCCACCTGTTTGGTAATTTCCTGCTGGCAAATGTCAAAATTATTTACCAGTCTCAGGGTGTATGTTCCTGTTGTAGGAAAAGTATATTTAAGTGCTGTATCCGAAGTGGCTGTTACTGGTGATCCGTTCACATACCAGTTGCTTTGGGTAGGTTTCGGTGTGCTGGTATTTTTAAATTCAATAGACCGGTTTTGACAGGTAATGGCGGGAACTGAAAAGTCTGTCACAAAGCTTCCTACATTAATATAGTCATTCTCAATCTTTGATACTGTACAACCCTCAGAACTTGCTACTGTTAACTTAACAGTATATATCCCTCTTGTTGTATAAGTATGGGTTGGCGATACAGCCGAAGAACTGTTTCCATCTCCAAAATCCCAGTTATAAGTAAGGGTGCTGGCGCCAGTGCTTGTATTGGTGAATTGCACCGTAGCATTTGGCGCACAAAAAGTCTTTACACCTGCTGAAAAAGCAGCATGCACTGAATCTTTAACAACCACAATATTTTCTTTCAGCTTCGTACCACTGCAACCGTAATTGCTCATTGCTGTAACGCTTATAGAAGCTGTTTGCTTAAAACGGTAAATATGATTGACGTTAGGTGTAGCAGTTTGTTGTATGCTTCCATCACCAAAATCCCACTTCCATGAACTGATTGTTCCATCACCAGCCGAAACGATGCCTGTTAAATTTGCATTTAACGGCGTACAGCCATTGTCGGGGGTAATTGTAAAGTCGATGACCGGCCTTTTGTAGACTGTAACTATTTTTGTTTTTGTAGAGATCTGCGTACCATCAGCTACAGTAAGGGTAATTGTGTAGGTAGTTTCGGTATTAAAAATGGCTGCCGGATTTTCAAGAGACGATGAGTTGCCATTACTGAAATTCCACTGCCATACAGCATTCGTTG
>DASUVL010001142.1:0-3706 GCA_036379015.1 Niastella sp. | reverse complement strand
ATAGCAGGCATACAGGGGCGGCATAACGTTTTTAATTTGTTTTCCCCGAAAAAAATAACAGGCAGCATGTCGCAATTCACCTTAAAATTGTCGCATTTGCCTCCTTGATTATTAAGCATATCGCTTTAAGTTTGCCGCTGAAATCAATACTATTGTATGCAACAACCAAGGAAGTCAGCGATTGGCTTTATTTTTATTACGTTACTGATCGATGTAATGGGATGGGGACTAATTATTCCTGTAATGGCCGATTTAATTGCACAATTAAAAGGCATACCGGTTAACCAGGCCAGTACTTATGGCGCTTTTTTAATATCCGCTTTTGCTATTGCTCAATTTGTATTTTCACCGGTAATCGGAAACCTGAGCGATAAATACGGCCGGCGGCCCATATTACTGTTTTCCTTATTGGGGTTTGGCATTGATTACATTATCCTGGCATTGGCGCCAACTTATGGATGGTTATTTATTGGTCGTATCATTGCCGGCATTACCGGCGCCAGTTTTACAACGGCTACCGCCTATATTGCAGACGTAAGTCCGGATGAAACAACGAGGGCCAAGAATTTCGGCCTTATTGGTGCGGCCTTTGGTTTAGGCTTTGTATTGGGTCCGGCCCTTGGGGCCGTGCTGGCTACCTGGGGAATAAGAGCGCCCTTTTATGCGGCTGCAGCACTTTGCCTGCTGAACTGTTTGTACGGCTATTTTTTATTACCTGAATCATTAAGCAAAGAAAATCGCCGTCAGTTTGAATGGAAACGCGCTAATCCATTTGGCTCCTTAAAATTTTTAACAACACATCGGGAGATCAGTGGACTGGCGCTTAGCTTTTTCCTGGTCTATCTTGGCAGCCAGGCAGTACAGGGTAATTGGAATTTCTTCACGATCTACCGGTTTAACTGGAGTGAAAAAATGGTTGGCATATCCCTGGTTGTAGTAGGCGTATTGGTAGGCGCTGTGCAGGGTGGGTTAACAAGAGTTGTTGTGCCAAAACTGGGTAATGAAAAAAGTATTTACCTCGGTCTGAGCCTTTATACCCTGGGCCTGGTTTTGTTTGCCTTTGCCACACAGGGGTGGATGATGTTTGCCTTTCTGGTACCTTATTGCCTGGGTGGCATCTGCGGCCCCTCGTTACAATCTGTTATTTCGGTACACGTACCGCCCAATCAACAGGGAGAGCTGCAGGGAGCCCTCACCAGCTTGATGAGCCTTACCACCATTATTGGCCCATTGATCATGAACAGTACATTTACTTTTTTCACTACAGATAAAGCGCCATTTCATTTCCCCGGTATACACTTTTTAATCGGGTCTGTATGCATGTTGCTCAGCCTTATTATTATCTGGAAAGTGTTGACCCGGGAGAAGAAAGATAAACCTGAATTAGTAAAAGCCATTGCAGGTGCAGGTAAGTTAAGCGATACACCCGTGCATTAATTAATCCCGACTAAAGTTGGGACAGTATGAATATTTTAAAAAAGGCGTCTCGTTATATCGGGACGCCTTTTTTGTTTGTGGCATTTACACTATGGAACTGATTGGAATGTCCATTTACGTGCTACTACACTGGCATAAGACCATTGAATTACCTGGGCGCCATCATCCGGATTGCCACTTTCCACATCCAGACACAACCTGCTATAACGGCTCTCAATTTTATATTGACCACTACCCAAGTCGGTAATTTTCCATTCGTCGTTGTTTGGCGCACCGCTGGAGTAGGCATATTGAATAATGTCGGCCCCCTTATTATAGGTAGCGCCCTGCACATTCAGGTCAAGACCACTTTTTACGTTGGTGATACGATAATAACCGGTAACACCTATTTTAGTGACGTTCCATTCATCATTGTCGTTTGTAGTTGTATAAGGCCACATGGTTATTTTGGCGCTGCTGGCTGTGGAACCGCCCGATACAGCCATCGCTTTTCCATTCAGTACGCTCCGAATAGCGTATTTTCCGTTGGCTATTGGAGCTGCCGGAGCCGGCATATCATCATGCCACCACACATCAGCTTTATAATAGGCTGCATCGTTGCGCATACGGGAACCCAGGAAGGTACCGGAAGCGCTGTAAAAATCAACGGAAGACGTGCACCAGGTATTCAGCGTACAGGCCGTGGTATTTGGCTTGGTTTCCACGATCATGTAATTGCTGGCGGCATTGTTGTTACTTACCGCTTTTACAGCGCTACGATGGGCAGCACCCGGCGCATTCACCAGTGCTTTGGTGGTTTTATCATAAATATATACATGGCCGCTGTTGGTTACCCACAGCTTGTTATCATTTCCTTCAAAGCGGGAAAGATCATGTCCATTACCGGGAATAGTTTTAGCGCGCGCCACATCTTCCGTAATAGTAGGCGTACCTCTGGTACCGCCAATGATCAGCGCCGTTAGTTTGGTATCCCCTACTACCCAAAGGCGATGCAATTCATTGTCCCATACAACACCATGTGCACCCGGCAATGAATAGGTTGCTACGTTGCCACTGCTGGTGCTGAACACTTTCACCCAATCACCATGCGAAGCTGCAACCGCCAGGTTACCATTGGGGATCAGTTCAGCGGCATGCGGGTAGGAACCGGCGCCACAATTCACTGCCCATAATTTAGTACCTCTCGTTTTACCCGAAGCATACGTTGCAATGGTAGCCAGCTGTCCGCCTACGGCTATCATTACTTCAGTACAACCCGACCAAACATTGGTGAGTACCCGCTTGGCATCCATTGGGTCGCCCGTGGGATCACCATTTGTCCATAAGCTGATCTCTGAACTGGTGTAGCCCAGACCGGTAGTGGGCATCCACGACCAACGCAGGGAGCCGGCATCGTTCCAGTTGGCATCGCCGTAATTGAATACCTCCAGTTTGTTGTTGCGATTGTTGGTGCATACGATGTCATTCCCGATATCGCCCGGCTCCGCCATAAGCTTTACGACATCGTCCTCCGGTATATCAACTGGAACATCTGTGTTTTTTAGATCTTTTTTGGCGCAGGCCGCCAGGAATAAAGCAATGATCAGTATGTTCTTTTTTTTCATGTGATTGGTTTACAGTTAATGTACAGCCGAAAATAGATCAGTGCATATAGTCAAAAACAATGCAGGGATAATGAAATGTTAATAAATTCCATTACTATTCAAACTATACCTTAACAATAACCGCAGAATAAAGGAGCAAACCCAAACATACGAATCAAACATACTGTATATACATTTGCCTGATACAACCACCAACCGATAGCTACCGGCGCCCCAAGCTATTTTACTGTAGCCTGCAAAGTAACCGTAGGAGATGGCTGTTGGGTTACCGATCGGTATATTATCTCCAACTATTATCCTTTATGAATTGTTAAGGTGTTATTTTGAGGCGGGCATTTCAAAACAAAAAGCTTTAAAAACCTTATCAAAGAGGCTTTCAAAGCTTTTCACTTGAGCCAGAACAAAACGATACTAAAACTGCGTTGCGTCCCAGGATTAATATAAATCATTCCGGGTTGAACCAAATTATTGGCATTTAATGGGTATGTAATAGTAGATGCCGTAAACCTCACCAATTACTTGTCTTTTTCATCGCACATATTTGGCATGACAAAACCTTACTCAAATGTATCTCCTACACGAAAGTCTCCTTTCATTTTTCCGATCTTTCCTTTGGCAATATTTTGCCCGGTTCGTTCACTCTGACTACCGGCACCCGATTTATA
>DASUVL010001141.1:0-4265 GCA_036379015.1 Niastella sp. | reverse complement strand
CTGTTGTGGCGCGTTGCGTACTGTCGGGGATGGGTAAATTATTACCTGGAGAACCATTACAGGACAGTACCATTAAACTTAGTAGTAAGGTAAACGGTCTCATAATAGATGTTACCTTAAAAAATAATGCCAGGCTCAAAGCGATTGCTGATTGTGAGATTTAGGGATTTTGCAATTTATACATACCTGACTTGCAAACGGATGGAATACCCAAATCTCAAAATCCAAAAATCGCTAAATCTCCAAATCAATTCAGTGATGGATCATTAAAGGTGGTGCCCTGGCTTACATCACCAGTTTCAAACCCTTTTTTAAACCAAAACACCCGCTGGGCAGATGTGCCATGCGTAAACGACTCCGGCACTACACGGCCCTGGGCTTCTTTTTGTAACCGGTCGTCGCCAATAGCATTGGCGGCATTCAGGGCTTCCTCAATATCATTTTCTTCCAGGATATTTTTCATGCGTTGTGCATGATGCGCCCAAACGCCTGCCAGGAAATCGGCTTGTAATTCCAGCTTAACGGAATATTTATTGTATTCTTCTTCGCTCACTTGCTGCCGCAGGCGTTGCATTTTATCACTGGTGCCATTCAATTTTTGAATATGATGACCCACTTCATGCGCTATTACATAAGCCATAGCAAAATCGCCGGGAGCGTTCAATTGCTGTTGCATTTGTTCAAAAAACGATAGGTCGATATACACTTTATGATCGCCCGGGCAATAAAAAGGTCCGGTCGCCGAGCCGGCCATGCCGCAGGCACTTTGCACAGATTCCCTGAAAAGGACCAGGGTAGGTTGTTCATACGTTTTACCTGACTCTGAATACAGTTTGCCCCACACATCTTCGGTATCGGCCAACACCACTTTTATAAAACTCGCTCTTTCATCATCGAGCTTTTGTTCTTCTGCACTCAGTTCCTTCGCCGGGCCTTGTGGTAAGGCTTCGGGAAGAGAAGAAGCATCTCCCCCTAAAAACACCTTTAACAATATGACAATAACCCCAATAATACCACCGCCCACAGCCAGTCCGCCGCCCGAAAATCCCCTGCGGTCTTCAACATTGGAGCTTTCGCGCCGTCCGGTCCATTTCATAATAAATAGTTTATCTCACAAAAATAGGTTGTTCCCTATTACAAAAAATATTGTGCCTAATTAGGTATTGCCCAGGTAAGAAGTACTCTTTAGCGGAGATCTAAACAGTAAATGCATTAATTCACATACTTTAATATTACGCGGAACAGCTCATCGGGATTAAACGGTTTCACCACAATATCGGTAAGGCCGGCGCTTTGAACATCTTTTTCTACTTCGGCAGGCAGGCTGGCGGTCAATGCAATAACCGGTAAGTTTACGCCCCGGGCACGCAGTCTGCGGGTAGCCTCAAACCCATCCATAACGGGCATGTTCAGGTCCATCAGCACAAGACTATATTTTCCAGGTTGTATTTTATTCAGCGCTTCTTCGCCATTTGTAGCAACATCTACAGTAGCTCCACCACGTTCAAGCAACGATTGCGCAACCATAATGTTAAAGGGATTGTCTTCTACCACCAGGATCGAAATGCCCTGCAATTGCTTTTCCGATACAACCATTTTATTGACCTGTTCTTCCTGATTCGCGGGCTCATGGCTCAGGGTAAAGGTTTGGGTAAAATAAAAAACCGATCCTTTGCCCGGCTCACTTTTCAAATTCAGTACAACGCCCTGTAGTTCCAGTATGCGTTTGGTTATTGCCAGGCCAAGCCCGGTGCCGCCATAACTGCGCGAAGTAGATGAATCTGCCTGTGTAAAGCGATCGAATATTAATTCTTGCTTATCAGGGTCAATGCCAATACCGGTATCACTAACCCGGATGGTAAGTGTTGCTTTGTCATCGGTCATTTTTTCTGCCGATATCGATAAAAGAACAGATCCCTCTTCGGTGAATTTTATGGCATTATGCACCAGGTTATAAATTACCTGGCTGATGCGGGTAGGATCACCGATTATTTTATGGGAAAGACAGCTATCGATCTCTGTGTGTAACGTAATATTCTTTTCAACGGCTTTACTGCTCAGCCCGCCGGTGATCTGTTGTGCAATGAAGGCAATATCCATCGGGATCATTTCAAAATTGATCTTCCCCGCTTCTATCTTATTGTAATCAAGAATATCATTTACGATCGACAGCAGGTTATTGGCCGAGAATAATAAGACATTCAGGTTTTTCTCCTGGTCTTTGCGCGGTGTATTTCGCAACAACAGGTGAGTCATACCAATCACTACGTTTAAAGGCGTACGTATTTCATGTGACATGGTTGAAAGAAATTCCGTCTTGGTCTTTAATCCCTGCTCTGCTTCCTCTGCTGCTTTTTTAAGCGTATAGGCAAACCGGTGCGATAACACCAGCGATTGTAAAAAGAAGAATACCACATAGCCGGTGAAAACGATCCACTTTTCGGTACTAACCACCTGAAAATAATGCAGGTTGATTATTAAGAAAACCATTAGCATAACGCCACAGCTCAGCAAGGCAAACACAGCTCCCACGCGTTTGTATTGTACAGCCCGGATACAGGAATAAAAAGCAAACCCGATATAGAAGAACATAACCACCAAAAACGGCATTATTCCTTTGGTAAACAACCAGGGTGGCGTAACCAGAATAAGCAGTGTATAGAACAGGCAGATCCATAGTACCCCATGCACAATATAGCGGTTGGCATCTTTCGGATATACACTTTGAAAATACCGGGAAAACAGCGCCACGCCCAGGGTAAGGCTCAAATATTCCATACGTATGGTTATGAACCAGCTCAGGTCGGGGAACACCGAATGCAATACATACAGACTGGTACCGATCATGCGGTAACTATACACAATGCAGAAAAGCGAAAAATACAGGATCGCTTTATCCCGGCTGCCGAATGCATAAAAGCCAAAAAAGAATAACCCGCCCATAAACAGGCAACCTGCCAAAAGCAGGTCATATGCTTTGTCGCGTTGAAGATTCAGATTCAGGGTATCGCTTTTACCAATAACCGGTTGCTTATACGTTCCGCCTTTTGAATGCCAAAAGTTAGCTACCTGTAAAAGTAAATGCAATGTATCGGTATCAGCAGGGAGTATCGCAGTTTGTGTAGACCAGAAAGGAATGGCAGTTTGAACCGATGTATCGGGCCGGCCATTTGACAACAATAATGAATCGTTTATAAACAACCGGTACGAGCAATACACATCAGGCATCAGCAATGCCAGGTGAGGCCGGTTTTCAGGCAATAGAATAGTTAGGGAATAGGTGGCATACCCTTCAACGGGAAGCGTTTGGCCATGCAGCTGTATCTTATTCCATAAAGAAGGATAGGCTACATAATCAGGCGTGGTGGTAGTACTATCCCCGGGTTGTAATAACCGGCGCCAGTAAAACTTAAATGCTCCGCTTAAAGGAATGGATTGATCGTTTAAATTCACGGAACGCAGGTCCAGTATACCTTTTCGGGCAGTCACTTGAGTCAATGGTTCATCCTTTGCCAGGCAATCAGGCAAACAACCACATATAAAAAGGGCAGCCAAAACGAACCATATGAAGTGTTTCATATTAACCGGTCAGGACATTTTCCGTAGGGATCCTTTACTCAAACGAATCACATCTGAAAAAATGATCGATAGCCAAACAAATTACCACATTCATGGGGATTGAAAAAAAATAGCCGGCTTTGTTGATTAAAATTAAACATCATCGGATAAATATTAGGTAAAATCACTTAGAACTATAGCCGCACAAGTTTGGAAGCTGAAGGAGTGCAGCTGATTTGCGGTTTTTGAGACAGCATTAAAAAAGCCATCCAGCTGATAGCGGGATGGCTTATGATAAGTTTATTACAATCGCCTTTATTTCTTTGGCTCAAGCAATTTAAAGAATTGATCCAACTGCGGTAAGATCACGATCCTGGTTCTGCGATTGGCGGCACGGCCAGCAGGGGTATCGTTTGGTGCTACCGGCAAATATTCACCACGGCCGGCGGCAGCTATATGAGCAGGCGGTAAGCCATATTGATTCTGCAGTATGCGAACAACAGATGTAGCACGGTGTACGCTCAGATCCCAGTTGTCGAGCAATACGCCTTTAGCAAATTTCACATTATCGGTATGGCCTTCTACCATAAATTCAATATCAGGCTGGTTCTTTAATACTTTGGCTACCTTACCCAATACTTCTTTTGCTCTATCAGTTATAACATAACTTCCGCTGGTGAACAGAAGTTTGTCAGAAATATCAATAT
>DASUVL010001140.1:0-7898 GCA_036379015.1 Niastella sp. | reverse complement strand
CGGGTTGGTAAAAAAAGGGTTATTATATAATTTCAACCTTATGAATATTATATTGAACGAACGAATGCTAACCTGCATTGCAGTAAGCATTTTTAGCATACATACGTTAAGCGCTTTTCAAAAGCCGCCTAAGATTGTAAACATTGTAAACTTCATTCGTTTGCTCGAACCCAGAGATCCGGCCATCACTGAGGATGTATTGTACCAAACGGTGGTTAAACAGGTGGAGATCATGAAAAAATACAGGCTCTGCGGAACTTTTCTGCTGCAATATGACGCGATGATGGATGCGCGGTACCAGACATTGCTCAAAAGCCTGCCCAAAGATTCATTTGAGATCGGCGCCTGGTGGGAACTGCCGCAACCACTGGTTGAAAAGGCTGGTTTGCCATGGCGGGGCAGGTATCCCTGGGACTGGCACGCCAATATTGGTTTTTCCACCGGGTATACGCCGCAGGAACGGGAAAAGCTGATCGATGTATATATGGCGGATTTTAAAAAGATCTTCGGCTACTATCCCAGCTCAGTAGGTTCCTGGTTCATCGATGCCTATAGCCTGAATTATATGTACACAAAATATCATATCGTAGCTTCCAGCACTTGCAAAGATCAGTATGGCACTGATGGGTATACGCTATGGGGCGGCTATTGGAACCAGGCTTATTATCCCAGCAAGATAAATAGTTACATGCCTGCCCAGCATGCAGAAAACCAGATACCAGTTCCCATATTCAGAATGTTAGGAAGCGATCCCGTAAGGCAGTATGACGAAGGATTGGGGTCCGGTCGCCAGGGTGTTATTACGTTGGAGCCCGTGTATAAGTTTGGTGGCGGCGATTCCGCCTGGGTAAACTGGTTCTTTAACACGCTGGTCGATGATCCTTCTCCCGGCTTTAATTACACGCAGGCGGGACAGGAAAATTCATTTACCTGGGACGCCATGGCTAAAGGTTTCGAGCTCCAGATGCCATTGATCGCCCGTTTGCGCAATGAACACAAGGTACGTGTTGAAACACTGGCGGCTTCGGGCCGATGGTTCCGGAAGCAGTATAAAGTAACGCCTGCTACCAGTTTTTCCGTTAGCAAAGATATTGCCGGCAGCGACCGTAAAACCACCTGGTTCAATAGCCGTTTCTATAGAACAAATCTGCTTTGGGAAAAAGGTTCCCTGAGGATACGCGATATTCATATATTCAACGAAAATTTTCCTTCTGCATACGAAAAGCAGCCGGTAACAGAAAATGAATGCAGGTTCTTCACTTTGCCGTTGGTGGATGGCTATATATGGAGCAAGCCGCACCAACTGGCCGGGTTACGATTAAAGGCGTTGGTCGATGGAAAAGAAATAGGGTTGCAGGGCGGCGATCCGGTATTTACGCGAACAGAAAATATGGCCATGCACATCAGTTGGCCATTGACCACGGTGAAAGGAACTATTGAAATTGAACTGTCTGAGAAAAAAATGACCATACAGCTACGTGGGGGAGGACCTATTAACTGGTACTTTGACCTAACCACTGCCGATGGTATAACACTGCCGTTTGATACCATTGGAAAGAATCATATCGATTGTCATTTTGAGGGAATGCATTACCGTGTACAAACGGAGAAAGGCGTTTTTTCCCAACCAGCCAACGGCACGGTGTGGCGAATGACCCCGCAGGAAAATACCATCAGCTTATTATTTTAAAGTAAGGGGCGGGAGGCGTTACGCAAGGAAACTCTCCGGAGTTGCCACTGGGGATATTTTAATATAAATATGAATGGACTAATTATTAAAAATAGCTTTATGTGAGGTATGTTGATTAATAACTACTATGAAAGTTGAGAAAACGGCGCATAAGTTGTTATATAAATAATATGCGTATCCTAATTATTGACCAGGACTCCGAGGCTATGAAATATCTTGAAAAATCATTAAGTGAAGTCGCGCCTGAAAAGAAAATAATCGGCCGTTGCAAGGATATTGAAACTGCCAAACAATGGCTTCAAAAAAATCCCCTACCAAACCTGATCTTCTCCGTTATAGAATTGCCTGATGGTTTAAGTTTTGAAATATTTAATAATCTGCAGAAAAAGCCACCGGTAATTTTCATAGGCGAGTATGGGGAATATGCGATTGAATTATTTAAAGCCAATGGGATCTATTATTTATTAAAGCCTGTCAAAAAGGAAGAATTAAAAGAAGCACTTAACCGGTATGAAGCTTTTTTTTCACATGGGGAGGACACAAGTGCAATTAAACCTGCCGCAAAGCCCGGTAAGGTTGCGTATCAGGAAAGATTTCTGGTGACCATTGGCCGACAAATGAAATTAATACTGGCAGAAGACGTGGCTTATTTTTTCACAGAACAAAAAATTGTTTACCTGGTTACTTTTCAGAACGTGAAATACAATACGGGTTTTACGTTAGAACGTGTGGAACAACAACTAAACCCTGCCATGTTCTTTCGCATCAACCGGCAGTTTATCATTAATATTTCTGCTATAGTAAAACTACTGCCTGCCAGCAAATCAAGAATGCAGGTGGTATTGAAACCTGAAACAATCCACGACACGATCACCAGCTTTGGCCGTACCGAATCTTTTTGTCACTGGATGCTCGGCGGATTTGAAATGGTATGAATATAACGGCATTCCAGTTTTGCCACTCAGTAAGTTAAAACGGCTATCCGGCATTAGATTTCTACCAGTGGGTATTTTGTAGTGGTATCATGATAATATCAGCATGGAAATTGAGCTTATTGCAAAAGCAGTTGATCCTGCCCGTTTTATCTTATGAAAACTACTGTGAAACTCGGACTGATTATTTCGTTTGTTATAACAGCGCTCCTTGTTGTAACCTGTAAGCATGAAATCCCGCTAACGGATAATAACCCACCAGAAAACGATACCTGCGGCATTATTGTATTTACATATTCAGGCGGCGTAGCGCCACTAATGACTACCTATTGCACAAGATGCCATAACGCTACTACTACCCGTGCAGGAATTGATTTAAGTTCCTATGATGGGGTAAAAACTGTTGCTCTTAATGGAAGGCTACTGGGCAGTATTAAAAAGGAAACCGGATATAAACCGATGCCACCGGGGAGTACTAAACTAACAAGCTGCCAGGTACTGCAAATTGAAAAATGGATCCAGGCCGGAGCCGCAAATAACTAAACTTATATGAATAACCAACGAATACGATTCCTGCCAGGCAGGAGGGGATGGCTCATTTTGCCTATCATAACTGTAATGATCATCTTACATGCAGGCTGTTATTACGATAAAACGGAATTGCTGTACCCTGGCAGCACTGTTGACTGTTCTACGGCGGTAGCCACTTTTAGCAAAGTAAAATCAATTGTGACGAATAGATGCAATACTTCCGGTTGTCACAATGCACGCGATGCGGCAGGTGGTACGGTGCTGGAAACGTTTGACCAGGTAAAAGCAAAAGCCGATAGGATCAATCAGCGGGTAATCGTTGAAAATACAATGCCACCCGGAACGGTACTATCATTTGAAGAAACAGCCATTCTAAAATGCTGGATCAGTTCCGGCACACCTAACAACTAAATGACACCTATGCGTTCATGGAAAAAAATAGTAACAGGGATTCTCCTGCTGGCGCTGGCCGGTGCAGGCTATGGATGGTACTCCTATCAAAAAGCACCTCCTGATATCAGAAAGGAAAAGGCCGGTATTGAAATAACTGCCATTGATCTGTTAAAAGTATTTCAGCAGGATGAAACGGCTGGTAACGCGAAATTCGTTGATAAGGTATTGGTTGTGGCAGGAACAGTTACCGGTATACAAACCGATAGCAGCGGACAGGCAACGGTATCCCTGCAAACCAACGACCTGCTTGCTGCCGTAACCTGCAGTTTTTACCAGGGCGATGAAGGTGTTAAAAAAATAAAGGCCGGTTCCCCTGTACGTATAAAAGGAGTATGCACCGGCATGTTAACAGATGTTGTATTAAACAAGTGCAGCCTGGTTGAATAAGGCTGCATATAAAATTAAATTCAATTCTATGAAACAGACGTTAATAGCAGTCGTATTATTCGTTCTCGCACTTCCTGCTTTTTCACAGAAAAGATACTTTACGAAGACCGGTCAGATAAATTTTGCTGCCGGTACAGGGGAGGATATTGATGGAGTTAATCGATCTACTACCAGTGTATTTGATGCTGTATCGGGTCAATTAGAGTTTGCTGTACTGGTAAAAGGGTTTGAGTTTAAAAGAGCTTTGATGCAGGAGCACTTTAATGAAAATTATATGGAAAGCGACAAATACCCCAAGTCGGTTTTCAAAGGCAAAATTATAAATATTGATAAAGTAAATTTTCAGAAAGACGGCAGTTACCCGGTAACCGTAAAAGGCGTGCTTGATATGCATGGGGTGAAAAAAGAAATTGAAACCACCGGCATATTTAAAGTAACCGGTGAAACTGTTCATTCCGATGCTTCATTTACCGTGGTGCTGGCAGATTATAAAATAGCCATACCCTCGCTGGTAAAAGATAAAATTTCGCAAACGGTTACCATAAAAGTAAACTGCAATTATAATGTGCTCAGGTAAAAATAAATATTGGAACATGCAAAAATTAGTGCTCGGCCTGTTACTGGTAACTGTTTCGCAAATCGGGCATGCGCAGGACGATTTACTTTCGTTGGTCGACAAAAATGACACAATAAAGAAAGAGCGGGTTACAAATGCTTTTAAATCTTCCCGGGTCATCAACGGGCATTCTATAGAATTTCTGGGTAAAGGGGTGCTTGATGTGCGCATTCTGCATCGCTTTGGAGAGGTGAGCGATGGAATAAGTAACCTGTTTGGTCTTGACCAGGCCAGCATGCGTATGGGTTTGGATTATGGCATATTGAACAATCTAACCGTAGGTTTTGGCCGCAGCACAATAGGTAAAGAACTGGATGCGTTTATTAAGTTCTGCCCGGTATGGCAATCCACCGGCCCGGGTTCTTTTCCATTTTCTATTGTTCTGGTAAGTGGTGTAACACTTGGTACCCAGTCATGGAGCGATACTACCCGGAAAAATTATTTCAGCAGCCGGATGGCATTTTACAATGAACTGATCTTTGGTCGAAAATTCAGTGAACGCTTTAGTTTGCAGGTGTCTCCTGTTATTATTCATAGAAACCTGGTAGAGCTGGCTACTGAAGAAAACGACGTGTATGCGCTGGGCATTGGAACGCGGTTCAAACTAACAAAACGAATAGCTTTTGTTGCGGATTATCATTACATCGTACAAGGACTTGATAAAGATATTTACAAAGACCCCCTTTCGGCAGGTTTCGATATTGAAACCGGCGGGCATGTATTTCAGTTGCATTTTTCCAATGCCACCGGCATGAACGAAAAGGCTTTTATTACCAATACTACGGGTGATTGGGTAAAAGGAGAAGTGCGTTTTGGATTCAATTTATCGAGAGTATTTACGGTCAGGAAATTTCGTCATTAAAAGAAGCTACTCATTCCATACCTTTTCTTAAAAGCATTGATGATATAGTTGTTGTTTTTATAAAGCAGGGAAATAATACCGGCATTCTTATTGCTGTAATTGCTGTATTGCAAAAATAAGCAGCAAAAATTCTTCATGCGCTCTATTGGTTGCAATCCATCGCCAAGGTTTATACGTAAATAATAAAACCCTGAAGCATTGAGTTTTGCAAAATACCCAAATACGTGATGGACGCACTATAAAATATATTTATAATAACATAACTATAAGCTAATATGGAAGGCTGCATTGCACCCAGCGAAGTCCCTGGTATATCGCCTGAAGAAAGAACAACTTTCGGCAAGATCGCTGAAGACCTTATTTACATGGATTTTTGCAGACAAAAATTCTATTCTCCTGGCGAAGTATATGTGGATGACAATAACACGGCCGCCTACCTGTACTTTCTGAAAATGCACAATCCGGGATTGGGTCTTACCTCTTTTGCAATGGCGCTTGAATCTACCAGTTTGGGTATGAAAAGGCCTGATCTATTGGTTCATTCATTGTATGAACAGGCCTTATATGAAATTAAACCTAATTCAAGATCGGGTAAACAAGCCGGTATAGAAAAGCTTGGCATCCTGTCGGCCACTTACCTGTATTTTAAACTTCCCTATAAACTGGGGCTGACATATAAAGAAACTGAGATCGTAGTAGCTTCGTTTGCCGGTCAAATAACTGTAAGATTAAAGGCAGCATTAGAAGGGCCGGGTTTGATCTTATACCAGCTATGCCTTGAAAGTAGTGGTGTTATTGATTCCGTAATTTTAGCGGCCATCCTGCGATACATCATTAAAAAAATGAACGATCAGGCTGGGAAAGGTTCGTTTAAACCTGTTGACCTGAAACCAGCCTTTGCACGGGAAGGACAGTTGAGTTCGCTGGCAAATGTATTGGGCCTCGTTATGGTTACAGGCGCTGCCTATGTAGGGTGGAAGTATTTTTGGAAAGCAGCGGCGAAAAGATTCGCTGCCCGCGGCGCTGCCGCTGCCTTACTGGCTGCAGCAGATGGGCCATTACCTGTAGGAGATCTGATCGCTGCCGGTTTAGCCATCTGGACTATAGTTGACATTATTCGCCTGAGCGATACGTTGTGGACTGAAGCAGGCCGCCTGGCAAATCAGCAAGCCTGATGCAAAGCTTTCGTTAACGCGTGTACTTACCTGTCACCAGTTATCAACAAATAAAAAAGTCCCGCCGAAGGCGGGACTCTATCTACAATAACAATATTTTGTTTATTGGCGTATGGCAGTACCGGTGGCCATTACCTTACCATTCTGTTCCGCTATCTGCACATAATAAATTCCCGACGCCTGCGCAGAAAGATCAAAGCGCAATAGATTGCTGCCGTTTACAAGCATCCCCTGTCTTTGTTGCATCACCTGGCCGCTGGTATTAAAGATACTGATACGTACGCCGCGGGCTTCCCCTACGTTATCATAGAAAGCCTCAACAGCACCCGTAGTAACGGTGGGGTACATCACTAAGGAGCGACCGCCATCGTTTCTCTGAATGTTGATCCATTTACTGTATTCCGCTTTGCCATCTTTGTCTACTATTTTGAGGCGGTAATAAGACTTACCGGAAAGTGGTTGAAGGTCTTTAAAGCTGTATTGCTGACGGCTATTGCAGGTGCCGCAACCAGCTACCCGGCCTAAAGAAGTATGATCACTGCCGTTAGGGCTGCGCTCCACTTCAAAATAAGCATGATTCTCCTGAATAGCGGTTGTCCATTGCAGCAAAACGGCAGCGCCATTATCTATCAATTGGCCTGTAAAGCTTTCCAACCTGATTGGGAGAATGATGGCGCCGTATTGGGCTATAAAAAGTTCGTTACCGTTTAACGATATAAGGTTTTGCGTACCTGCATTCGGATCAAAATCGGCTGTACCAGCGAACTGGCCGGTGATATAGCTATTGCCTGTAGCATCAACGGCCACGGCAAAACTAACATCGCCGGTTGTACCGCCCATGTTCTTTGCCCATACATAATTGCCGGAAGCATCATACTTTGCCAGGAAAATGTCGGTGCCACCAGCCGGGGTGAGATTTTGCGTACCTGCATCCGGATCAAAATCGGCTGTACCACCAATATAGCCGGTGATATAGCTGTTCCCTGAAGCATCAACGGCCACCCCGTAACTCATTTCATTGGCTGTACCACCCATATTCTTTGCCCAGATATAACTGCCCGAAGCATCGTATTTGGCCAGGAAAATATCGGCACCGCCGGCCGCCGTCAAATTTTGCGTACCTGCCCCCGGATCAAAATCGGCTGTAGTACTAAAATAGCCGGTGACATAACTGTTCCCTGAAGCATCAACGGCCAGGGAATAACTTATATCAGCGGTTGTTCCGCCCAAACGCTGCGCCCATATATAATTA
>DASUVL010001139.1:0-2735 GCA_036379015.1 Niastella sp. | reverse complement strand
TAAAAAGTGTAATGTATTTCCGGAAGCTATTGCCAAATTAAAGCATCTTAAAAAACTGAACATTTCCAACAACAACATTAGTGAAATTCCTGCTGCCATTGGTATGTTGGAGAACCTGGAAGAGCTGTATATGGAAAAATGCGGCGTAGAGACCATTCATGAAGCTATCGGTAATTGTAAAAATCTGCGCGTTTGGGACCTGAGCACTAACCATCACCTGAAGGCTATTCCGGATGCTATTGGTGAACTGAGGAATTTAGAAGTTTTGACAATCAATTACGTAGCGGCGCCGCTTCCTGAAAGTGTAGCCAGTTTGGAAAAACTGGAAGCGATCAGTATGTATCACTGTTACCCTGACGCCAATAAACGTATACCGTTCCCGGAAGTGTTAACCCGATTGAAGAACCTGAAGCGCCTTGATTTTCGGGAGAATAAGATCAAAGAGTTGCCCGACAGCATCCTTAATATTCAAACCCTGGAAGAGTTTCGATGGACCGGCGGAAGTGTAAGCTCATCTAATTTCCCTGATTTCACCCGCTTTAAGAATCTCAAAAGATTAGAGATCAGCAGGAAATTCCAGGGCTGGAAGAAAGTCATCTTTAATATTACCTCACTAGAGCACCTGGGAATTGATCGAAACAAAGAAGAAAAGAATTACATTGATCAGGCAACGCTTGATATATGGACGAAGCGTAAGGCTGAAGAGGGTTCAATATCTCAGCCCCTTCAGTGGGTCCTGGATAATAAAAAGGCAGAGCCCGATGGGCGGTTTTCCTACATCGTTACACACGGCATGAAGGAAGAAGAATTGCATGACATTGATAAACTGCCTAACCTGAAATTCCTGGACCTGTCATTCAATAACCTGTCCTGGCTGCCCGACACCCTCTTTGAGTGTAAGAACCTGGAATTTCTCGATCTCCGATATAATCGTCTTCCTGTCAGTGAACGCTTAAAGATCGCTAACAAGCTGCCAGGATGCACCATAGATTTTCGTGATAACAGGGTTGAAAACGAGGCAGCTGATACGCAAGCAGTGAAACAGTGGCAAGACATGAACAAGCTCATGATCGAAGCGAATTCGCTGATGAATGCAAAAGACGACCGGGAGAAATTGCTGCAGTCACTGGAAGTATATGATCAGGTACTTACTTCCTTTAGCTCGGGTAAAGTGGTAGATGAATTCAACCTGTTATATGCCAATTACGGTAAAGTATGGGCTTATAGTTACCTGACCTCTTATCATAAAGCAACCTTTCCCCCTGCTGAATTACTTGAAATAAGCCAGACCGCCATTAAGCAGGGGCTGCACACGCTGAGCCTGATCCCTGCTGTGATCTGGCATTTTACCGACCTGGGTAAATTTCATGAGGAAATTACCCGCGTTACAACGAATGCGGTAGCCTGGCTGATGCATGTGATCGCTGATAAAAAGGAAGACCTGGAAAAGGCGCTGGAGATCATCATGAAAGGGGCGGCATTTGTTCAAGAGAAAGATCATTATTTTATATATGACACACAGGTAAGGATCTTACTGAAACTTGGGAGAACAGCTGACGCTTACCAAATTGTAAAAAGAACCTTAGCCCTTGTGCCAGACTTCGGTGACTTTCAGGATCTCAATAAAGACGCCAATTACAATACCTGGTTACAAAAGCAGGGTTGATAACAGACAAATACGACTTGTACCAATAAAAAACATAACCGGTATCTATGGCCCATGTTGATGCTGAAGGCAAAGCCCTGATCAATTATGCAGAAGAAGGTGGTTTTACAGAAATTGCTGATTACCTGAGATCGAAAATGTAAAATTAGGACCTCGTAACCATACCATCTAACCTATAAAAAAATGAAAACAAAGCCAGTACTCCTTACCGGGGACGAAATTGCTCAACGATTTGATCTGAGCACGTACGATTCTATTGATAATGAGGACCATGAAAGAATAATTTTCTTTGATGGCGATACTACCATTACAGGTAATCTTGATTCAGACTGGGCAGAAGCTGTATTAGAAGAATTGGAGGAAGATACTTCCCTGGACTCCGTATTAATAATGATCAATGGCAATTTGACGGTTGAAGGTGATATTCTTATTGGTGACTATCATCCACATTTATTGGTATTAGGCAACGTGCAGTGCGATGTATTGCAAAGCGGTGATGAGTTCATTCATATCACGGGCGATGCACATATCAAATACGCCTTTTATGGTTATTATAATGATGGTTCTATCACCATTGCAGGAACTACCTTTGTTCCTTATGTGTTGAACTCAGATCATGAATCCAATATTACGCCGGAAGGGGCAATCCTCATTAATATATACAGCGATGATAATGATTGTTTCGAATATGATTATACCAGTGAGGTGTTGTCAAAAGTGTGTATTCGTGCCGTGTTTAAAAGCAAGAATAAATTTGATGTATGGCGTTTTATTGATATCGTTAGATCGGGGCAATCACCTTTTATTAAAGGGGCCAAACCAACCAGGTTAAAACATGAAGATGAGCTTGCCGTTGTTGCAGAGAATAAGGAGGAATTACTGGAACTGGATTGGTCGAACAAGAAACTGAAAGTGTTCCCGGAGTCTATAGCCAAAATGAAGCATCTTAAAAAACTGATCCTTTCCAATAACAACATTCGTAAAATACCTGCAGCTATTGGTGAACTGGAGAACCTGGAAGAGCTGTATCTGAAAGATTGCGACGTAGAAACCATTCATAAAGCCATCG
>DASUVL010001138.1:0-6822 GCA_036379015.1 Niastella sp. | reverse complement strand
CAAAAAGTTTTGCCAACGTTTTATTTTTTTTCTGCGTCAAAAAATAATTTTCTGTATCGAATAATTTTTTTCTGCGTCGAAAAAAAAGTTTGGCTATCGTTTTACTTTTTTTCCGACTCATTTAATTTTTTTACTACCCCCTCAATGGTTAAAATAGCTTGAATAAAGGAATACCTTCCTAGGTGGCAAAACTACACATCCCTGATTATTGAAATTGAATGCTGCTGCTAAGCCGTTAAATCCAAAAGTTGCCGTACCTGGCTCAACTTTTTAGTAAGAGCTATATATGGTCAACATTGCCAATCAATTACACGTAGGCCAACCCCACCCAAAAAAAATATTTGCGCAACCGAACAGTTGCGCATATATTTGCAACCGAACGGTTGCTAAAATGGCCGTTTATTTCCATGAGACGCGACGTATTCCAGGCTATCGCCGACCCAACCCGTAGGGCCATCCTTAGCTTACTGGCTTTGCAGGCTATGACCCCCAACGCACTGGCTGATCATTTCGACAGCAGCCGCCAGGCCATTTCAAAACATATCAAGATCCTTACCGAATGTCAACTGATAACCCAGGAGCAAACAGGAAGAGAGATCTTCTATCATTTTAACTCAAAAAAATTAAAAGAAGTGGACAAATGGCTGGAACAATTCCGGGCTATGTGGGATACCCGGTTCACACAACTTGACACTTTATTAAAAACCATTAAAAACAAAAAATCATGATGGTAACTAAAGAAACAATCTATTCAAAAGATGCCTCCAACAAAAAACTGAAGGTTGAAAGAGAATTTGATGCGCCGGTTGCCCAGGTTTGGAAAGCCTGGACACTACCCGAGTTGTTAGACCAGTGGTGGGCGCCAAAACCCTGGAAAGCGAATACCAAATCGATGGATTTTCGCGAAGGGGGCAGATGGTTCTATTACATGGAAGGCCCGGACGGTACCCGTCATTATTGCAAGGTGGATTATAAAACCATTGTGCTCAATAAATCATTCAGCGGATTTGATGGTTTCTGTGATGAGCATGGAGAAACCAATACCGAGCTGCCGGGTATGGATTGGAAAGTTGTGTTCAATGCAGTTGGCGATACAACAAAAGTAGATGTGGAAGTTACGTTTGCATCAGAAGAAGACCTGAACAAGATTGTTGAAATGGGCTTCAAAGAAGGTTTTGCAGCTGCACATGCCAACCTCGACGAATTGCTGGCAAAAAAATAGCACATGTAAGTTACTCCCATTTGCAAAGGAGCTGAACGAAGGAATGTCCCCGGGGACAACCGCCGCTCAGCTCCTTTTTCTGTATATTTTGCGGTTGCCTTGTATGGCTTGTGACATTGTGAAAAAATACTTTATAAAAAGGTGATTTAACGGGTATTCATAACGGTTCTCTTTTGTAGTTTTAAAGCCAATTTAAACTCCATCCCATGGCTAAAAGTGCAAAAAAAGCAAAACCTACGCCTAAGCCCACGCATAAACCTACTACAAATACCAAAGCTAAAACCATGAACTCTCAAGCGCTTACTACAAATTCGCTGGTTGCAGAAGAAGCCCCTCATTCGCAACAGGTAGACGTTACCTTTACATTTACCGGTGGTATAGGACAGGCCACTTCGCTCCTGTTCAGGAAAGGCGTTTTGATAAACATGCAAAGTTTAAGCAGCAGCGGCAACATCCGGTTTTCAGAAGTACAAAGCGGCGATGCTATTTCAATAAATGGCGTTTGCACCGGAAAAGCAGTCATTGCTATCAGCACGCCTACGGTCCCGGATACCCCGGAACAGTTTAATACCGGATTGATCATGACAGGATATTTAATTAAATAACAATAGGTAATATGGTCGGAAAAATTACGGGTATCGTGGCGGTACTACTTTTTTGTATCTCCACGCAATTGGCTGCGCAGAAAATTACTTCTCCCAATCCTGTTCTAACGGCAGATTCCCTGGCTACGGGAAATTATAAAGACGTGCTGAATAGCTTTTTTCAGCTGGCATTTGATCGGCTGGCCAGTCCTGATAAGGCGGTCAGGTTCACCGGTACCCCTTTTGCCGTTATGGCAAAACTCGATACCACTTTGCTGGTAGATACCATGTATACCCGATACAGGACGCTCAGGAATATAAATTATACGTTCGCTTTGCGCCTCGATACGGCCTATAAATTCAACGGATTTGCATCGGGTATAAAGTATGCCATCATCAATAAACGGGATGAAACCATTTCAAGAGCATTTATAAACACGGTGAAAAATAATGCGGCCGTGAACCAGCTTTTTGAATTGAATAACGGGATGATCGCAAAGATCACAACCATGGCGAATGCTGCCAGTGTAATGTTGGAATATACAGATTTCAGAAAAGGAGTAAAAAACTTCGGAGCGCTCAGCCAACCATTACAGGATACTATACTGGCTGTTGCTGCAAGCAACGAAGCTACGCAAACGTTGTTTGAAACGCTAAAGCAAAACAAGAACTTCAACCTGAAAAAAACGGCCGATAGTATTTATAATGACCTGCGAACGAATTTCAATAACAATGCCTTGTGGACGGTAGGAGTTACAGATACTACTTATAAGAACCAGTTTGTTTTCTCTAACGTTGTGTTCCATTCCGAGTTCTTGAAAGGTATAAATAAGTTTAATGAAACCAAGAACGACCTGGAATTGAATATCAGGTCTGCTTTGCAATTGGTTGATGATACACTTAAGGTGGGCAGGGACCTGAAGCGGGCTTTGTTCAGTTTTGAGCCAGGTGTTAACGTGGTTTTTAAAACTAAAACTACCAAAAAAAGTTATCTCGAATTAAAATTCAGCGGCGCCTACTATCGTAATGTCAGTACGTTGTATGCCAATGAAGAGCGGGACCGGGTGTTTGTAAATGGTACAGTAAGGATCAGGATCCTGAATGATATCTGGGTGCCATTTGAAATAAAGTACGATCCGAAGAATGGGAATTTATTCGGGTTCATTAATGTACGGGCCAACTTCCGAGCATTGGCCGGCGCCGCCAAGCAATTATAGTCTTTAGAATAAATAGCGGGCTATTACATAAAGCTGGCTAAAAAGGTAACTGTTCAAACCGGAATTGCCTTTTTAGCCAGTTTCTTTTTAAAGTCGTTCCGGGAAGCTTTGTTCGCTTCCCAGGCATATAGACTTCCGCATAAACACCTCTTCGCGGGTGGATTTTCCGCCAGCTGGCGGAAGGCTCACCCTCTACTTTAAAGGGTGGGCCCCTTTTTAAAAGAAACCCACCCCAGACTGATTGGCAAAGAAGGCGTTGCGCATAACTGAAGCATTTGTTTTACCCGTGGCACAATTTTATAATGGTGGTATATATATGCGCTGCTATGTCAGATTATACATAAGTCTGGGGCTGATATTAATAACCCTAAACACCAAAGCCCAATCTACTGTAACATATGATGTTGCATTTAAACAGATTGAGGCAGGACCTGACTACAAACGGCCACTGTCTTATCAAAAACTTTGGGGTCGCAATCACCGCGTTGAATGGACCACACCCATTCATGTTCCTATATTGAAGCTGGACACCGCTTTTGGTGGTTTAATACCTTATGAAGCAGGTGGCGGTAACGAATCAAAATCACTCAAGCTTCGAACAATAGGTGGTAAAGAATATACACTTCGATCCATCAATAAATCAAGAGCAGAAGTAATACCAGATAAATTAAAGGGCACTTTCATGGAAGATATTGTCACAGACGGTATTTCCATGTCGCACCCCTATGGGGCATTTGCTGTGCCCTATATGATGGAACGCGCTGGCATTTATCATACCTGGCCGAAAGTGGTATACCTGCCCCAACAAAAGGCATTGGATACGTTTAACAATAAATATGGGAACGATCTGTATTTATTGGAACAAAAGGCGGAAGGCGATTGGCGGGAGGCAGATAACCTGGGTAATTTCCGTACTTTTTATAGCACGGAAGAAATGTTGATAAAACTCCAGTTGAATAATACCTATTCGGTAGATCAACGTGCATATATTAAAGCAAGGTTGTTTGATATGCTGATCGGCGATTGGGACCGGCATGATGGCAACTGGAGCTGGGGCGAATCGACTGTTGCCAGTGGTACACAGTTTATACCGGTGCCAAAAGACCGGGATCAATCATTCTATTATCATGATGGTTTTCTCATTGACCGGATGCTAAAGGCTGCAGGGCTTTTCTATATGCAGCATTATGATAGTGTTGTTAAAAATATTTCTTTAATAGGTCATGCGGCCAGAAATATGGACCGGCTTTTTACCAACGCGCTTACGATCGATGACTGGGTAAGAGAAGCGGAAGCCTTGCAAAAAGCACTGACAGATACAGTGATCATACGATCAGTAGCGCAATTACCAGCGGAAGTATATGCCGTAAAAGGCAAAGAGATGATCGACAAAATAAAAGCCCGCCGCAAGCAACTACCTGCCTTTGCAAAACAGCATTACCTTTTTATTGCAAAAGAAGTAGAGGTCGTCGGAAGCAAACAGCGGGAATATTTTGACGTGATCAGCCATGATGATGAAACCGTGGTTGCAGTATTCCGGATAAACAGCCAGGGACAAAAAGCTGATACGCCTTATTATCAAAGAATATTTAAACCCGCGGAAACAAAAGAGATCCGTTTGTTTGGTATTAATGGAGAAGATATATATATGGTTAATAACAATTCAGACGATATTACCATACGAATTATAGGCGGTCCCGGTAAAGATTCCATTGTTCAGGTAAAGGAAAAGATTCAGATATATGATAACCGGGAGAATGCTTTTCAAACTACAAATGCCCGTATGCACGTATCGTCAGATACTTCCATACATAACTGGAATTACAAATGGTTTAAGTATGACAAGAAAGGCTTTATGCCAATCTTATTCTATAATAATGCCGATAGAATTTACGTCGGATTAAGATATCGGATCAAAAAGAACAAATGGCGGCAGGAACCCTATGCCTGGTCGCATGAATTCGGCGTGCATTATTCAATATCACAAAACGCGCTCAGTGCATTTTATGAGGGCATGCGTCCAAACGCAATTGGCAAGTGGAACCTGGTTATGCGGGCAGAGTATGATATGGTTCGCTGGACAAACTTTTATGGCACCGGCAATGACACTAAATCTGTAACAACAGATATTAATTATTACCGCTTACGAAGTGAAGAGTGGCTTGCCAGTGCGGGATTGAATCGCGTTTTTGGGAAAAGCATGGTGCAGGCAACTGCTTTTTACCAACGCGTAAAAACCAGGAATGATACTGACCGGTATTTTGCGAAAGTATTTTCGCACAATCAGGAAGTATTTGAAACGCATCCGTATGCAGGCCTGCAATTGACATATTCCTATGTGCGGCTCAAAGATTCTGTGGTACCGGTTTCAGGATTTACTTTTTTAGCGAATGCTATCTATTCGAAGAACTTCCGGCAAAATGAATTCTTCCAACGATACAATGCCAGTGCACAAGTCTATGTTCCCCTGATTGAAAAAGTTTCCCTGGCAATTAGGTTTGGTGGAGAGACCATTGTAAACGATGATGTGTTGAATACAGGGCAGGCATATGAGCACGCCATTGTAGGTGGTCCGCGTACTATACGTGGTTACCGCCGGGAACGGTTCTGGGGTAAAACCGGCGTTTACAACAGTAATGAGCTGCGGTTTATCACCAATTTCCGTTCTTACCTGATGACCGGCAAAATAGGTGTTTTTGGCTTTTTTGACCAGGGGCGGGTATGGATGCCTGGTGAAAAGTCGAATACATGGCATATCGCTTATGGGCCAGGCATCATGATCTCCCCATTCAATAAATACAACATCTCGGTTTCTTATGGAATAACAAAAGAGATCAGCCAGGTGCAATTACGGTTGAACAGGATGCTTTAATTTTTATCAATTAATGTAAGTTAGATTATACGATACATTGGCGCCATCGGCAAAAGAAGAACGGGCCCCATTGTAAGGGCCTTTTTAAATGGCCACTTGTATATACTGAACTCTTCAGACCATAAACAACTGCGACCAGCCTTCAGATTTTAAAACGCTGATACATTTACCCAGTTTGTTTATCCTCACCGGTGGTGAAATTACCGCCTGCATATAAATTACCCCAATGCCAACTAATGTGGACATTCAGTGGTGTGGTATTGCCCTTAACCCTTTTGTTGTTTAATTCCATTTTTCCCCATCATAGCGAGCTAAAATATCGCCCCTCATTTCCCATTGTTTTTAAAAATCAATGATTTTTTACAATTCTCTGCATTACGCGGAGAATACTTTTGTGAGAAATAAACAACAATGAAATTTTTAGACAATAGAGCAATACTGATAATCATGCTAGTGATTCCCGGTATTATCAATGCTCAGGCAACTAATAATATAAAAAATAATAAAACGAAGGAGATAATTATGAACAAGACGCAACAAAACAAAGACGTAGTACAAAAAGCATTTGAACAGGGTTTGAATAAACGGAACTTTGAATTACTAAAAGAATGTATAGCGGATGATTTTACAGGCGTGCAAGGGAAAAAAGGCTCAGCAGCGTTTTATGAACCGATCCTTCCACTGATCAAATCGTTTCCCGACATTCAATGGACAATAGATGAGCTTGTTGCAGAAGGAGATAAAGTGGTTATTCATTGGAAATGGCTGGGAACCCAAACGGGCCCATTCAATAATGTGTTTACCGGTAAAACGGTCACGAATGAAGGGATGGCCACATTTACCGTAAAAGAGGGCAAAATAAGCAGTGCGCAGGTGTTAACTGACCGGTTGGGTTTTTTGCAGGCACTGGATATATTGCCTGCCGAT
>DASUVL010001137.1:0-9076 GCA_036379015.1 Niastella sp. | reverse complement strand
TTTCGAAGTAACGATCAACATCCCTTTAGCTGCAGATCGGTACTGGTTAAAAAAAGGATCACGTTTGTGGCGTGATCCGGTAAGGCTTTGGTTAATCTTTTATTTAATATAGCTGCTATCCCGTTTCCAATTCGACCTGGCCCGGTTTAGCAAACCAACTAACCAAAACACATAACAAAGTTATGAATTTAATTGCACCACCCACCCCGGGCTGTGTTACGGTGGCTTATTACCCGCAACGCAAGTTCGGGGTAATGGCCAAAATTATCTTAGTTATGAAACTAACTTTGATTTTGTTAACTGCTGCACTTTTCGCCACAGCCAATGATGTTGTTTCTCAAACCATAACACTTACTGCAAAAAATGCCACCGTAGAGGAAGTCATTACGCAGGTAGAGAAACAGACAAAACTTGTTTTCCTCTATAAGAAAGAGGTACTGAAAGATGCTCTCAGGATAAACCTGACTGTAACTGCCATGCCGGTAGATCAGTTTTTAACGCAGGCTTTCAAAAACCAGCCTTTTACCTGGAGCATGCGTGATCAAACAGTGGTTCTCAGAAAAGTAGACGTGAAACCCACTATGGGAATTGATAGCAACGAACCGGGCAACCCGGCTGAAGACCTGCCTGTAACCGGGCGTGTTGTCAGTAATGGGAAGCCAATAGAAGGGGCTTCCGTAGTGTTGAAGCCAACGCAGATTGGCACAGTCACCAATGCAAACGGTGTGTTTATGTTTGCCACGGTGCCGTCAGGTAGCTATACGCTGCAGGTTACCAGTGTTGGATATAGCGACTTTGAAAGAAAGATCGGTGTAAAGAATGCTCCGGTGAATGTAACCTGCAATCTTGAATTATTAATTAAAGTGGAAGAAGAAGTAGTGATATCAACCGGCTACACAACAAAAAAAACGGGAGAGCTTACCGGTTCTGTGCAGAAGATATCAGGTGATGATATCAGAAAGGGTATTACCACTTCAGACCCCGCCTCTTTATTGAGAGGAAGGGCAACAGGCTTGTATATTTCTGAGCAAAATGCAGCAGATCCTACCAGCAGTGGTGGACAAATATTTGTGAGGGGGCAAAGTAGCATCGCGGGTGTTGGTGTTGATCAGACAAATGAATTTGTTATGCCGGCTTTTAACTACGGTCCATTGATCGTACTGGATGGTGTGATCATGCCCAACCAGAACCTGAAAGACCTGGTAACCCCGCAGGAAATTCAGGATATCATGATCCTGAAAGATGCAGCTGCAACTGCCATCTATGGATCAAGAGCTGCAGCAGGCGTACTGGTGGTAACAACCAAAAGAGGACGTGCAGAGCAAACCAGGATAACTGCAGATGTGAAACATGGGATCAACAAGCCGAATCAGGGGAGTATCAGGTTTCTCAATGCACCTGAATTGTATGATCTGCAAAAAAGGTATTATACTGAGGACTATCAGATAAATAATGCGAGTTATTCCGCTGTGTTTCCCACGCTGGATGCTTATCTGAATTTCAGATTACCCGCCCAGCAGGAGGTATCGAATTCTTATGATTGGTCAAAATATGCATTTGTTTCCAGCAACACTACTGAAGCAAATGTATCGGCCAGTGGTGGAAATGATAGAACGAAATATTACATGGGCGCTACTTATTACAATGAGGAGGCCACCGGGGTGTCGAATAAATTGATCAGGAAAACGTTTCGACTGAATCTGCAAAGCCGCTTAACAGACAGGCTCACTGCCACAGTTTCCCTTAATGGCATCTTTAATGATGGCAAGAGGAATTTAGATGATATTGCGAACTTTCAGATCTTCAGTCTGGTTCCCTGGGCAAACCCTTATAATGCTGACGGATCAATTAGTCAATCTCTGAATTATAAGCTTGGCGGCACGCAGCGGCAGGCAGATAATCCTCTTTTCAACAGGCAGTACAATAGCTATGATATTCAATCGCAGTTATTGTTCGGATCGGCAAAACTCGAATACAGGATAACGGACTGGTTGAACTTTTCCAGCACCAACTCCGTCAACCTGAATTATAACAAGAATGTACAATATCGTGATGTAAGAACTTATTCCGGTGGAACGGTTTTCTGGGCTGCACAGGGATCGCTGGGAACAAGTACGGGCAATTTGCGATCATACCTTACCTCTAATCAACTGAACTTTAACAAGCGGTTCGGCGAACATTCATTGCGCGCCCTTGCCGCGATGGAATTTGGCAAAACTACTGTAGAAGACATGCTGGTGAATGTAAACCATGTTCGTGCCGGTTATCCGGTGATCTCATTGGCAAGAGAAATGGGTGGGGCGGCTGATCTGTCTATTTTCGGAATTCCTACCACGAAAGCGGGGAATATCGAAGGAGGTAAAGATGTAAAAGCAGTTTATTCCGTGTTCGGAGAAGCAGGATATACTTATAAAGATCGTTACAGTCTCAGCGCTTCTATACGTACCGATGCTTCCAGTAGCTTCGGACCCAATAACCGTTATGGTACTTTTTATTCCGGAGGTGCTGCATGGATTATCAGCAGTGAAAATTTCATGCAAAAAGTGAAATGGATCAGCAATTTGAAATTACGGGCGAATTATGGAACGAGTGGTTCACAATTGGGCGATAATTTTCTGACAAGAACTTTATATGATCCAAGGTTCACTTACAGCGACCAGGGGGCAGCCACCATTTCAGTGTTGGGCAATCCTCGTTTGAAGTGGGAGAAAACAAAAACTTTCAGTGCGGGGGTTGACCTGGATGTGTTCAAGCGGGTGAACGCCACTATTGATGTTTATAACCGCCGGTCTGAGGATCTTCTTCAAAAGGTATTTTTACCGCCTCTGTCTGGTTTCCCAACACAATGGCAAAATGCTGGAACGGTAGAGAACAAAGGAATAGAGTTATTGATCAATTCAACCAATATCAATACAAAGGATTTCCGCTGGAATATGTCTTTTAATTTTACCTGCAATAAGAACAGGATTGTCAGCTTGGCCAATGATTCAATGAAGCAGGGATATCGGGAAAACAGTTTTTATCTTTTCAAAGGCGATGATATTAATTCGTTTAAAGCGATTAAATATGCCGGGGTGGATCAACAAACCGGTCAGCCACTTTTTGAAAAACTGATCTTTGGCGCCAATGGAGAAAAAACAGGCGTTGAATATGTAAATAGTCTTGCGGAAGTAGACGGTGCTTCCAATAGTCGTCAGTTTCAAACGATCGGGTCATTTCAGCCCCGGTATTATGGTGGCCTCAGCAATACGTTCACATACAGGCAATTTTCACTCAATGTATTGATCACTTACGCATTGAAATACGTGATGAGGGATAATATTGCAGAGGGTAGGCAAGGCAGATGGATCGGTTCAGGTAACCAAATAGCCTTTCGGAAAAGTCAGGTGCTATGGACAGATCCTGGCCAGACTAATGCAACGGAACCCTCTTTGTATTATAATGCCACCTCTGACTACCTGGGTTCCAGCAAATACATACATGATGCCAGTAACGCATCGCTTCGAAATGTACGGTTAGGTTATGACCTGCCGGAGTCTTTTAGGAAAAAGATGAGATTATCTGCCTGTACATTTTATATAAGTGCCGATAACCTATACACGCTTTATTCAAAAAAAATAGTTGCCTCAAGTCCTGAAGGCCCCTCAGTTGGACAAGCGCAGGATTTCGGTAACTCCGGCGGTACATTGGGTATCCCACGCCGATATGTTTTTGGATTGCAGGTAACTTTTTGATTGAAAACTAACAGCATTACAATGAAAAGATCATTCATCATATTTTACATATCGATCATGGCTGTTGCCTGTAATAAACAGATCGATACAATCAGACCACTTATTAAAATTGACCAGGAAGGAGAGCTATCATCGGTAGCAGGAATTGTTGAAGCAACCATTGGTAATTATTCCCTCTTACGGGAAAACAGCAATGCATCATACGATGAACCGCTGGTCAATATCTCTGAAAGCCGGGGAAATAATGTGACATTGCGGATCTTCGGGCCCATTGAAAAAACGACGGATGCTTTTTCCTACCGCAACAGCAATGGGCCATCACTTGGCTTCAGTAATGATCTTTACCGGGGTTCGTACCAGTTAATAGTAGGGGTGAATACAGCGCTGGAAGGAATTGCTACATTTGAACAATCAGGTTTTGCTTCTGCCTCGGAAGCTGATAAAAACAAGGTGTTATATGCAAAAGGTGAGAATATCTTTCTGCGCGCTTTTACGTATTTCAATCTCATCAGGATCTATGGTAAACCCTATTATCAAAATGCGGGGAATAATCCGGGAGTGCCTTTGAAAAAAACGAGTGATTTAAAGGATAACCCTGCGCCTTCCACCGTTAAAGAAGTATATCAATTCGTTATAAGCGAATTAAAAACCGCTGCTCAGTTAATGAAGGCGCCTGTTGTTAAAACGAACAGCTTTTCCAGTACTGCTGCAGCCTGGGCATTATTATCAAGAGTGTATTTATATATGGGGGGAAGCGTAGCGAATCCTGATCCGGCCGCTAATGACTTCGCTGTAAAGTATGCCGATAGTGTTATCAATCAGAGTGCGGGAAAATATGATTTACTGCAGGGGGATGATTATAAGAATCTATTTGCAGATGATCAGTTGGGTAACATAGGTCGTGCTAAATTCGCAAACAATAAAGAACTCATTTTTGCTTTTGATAACCTGACGGGCAATACACGCATCGGCATCATGTACAATTATGAATCACTGTTTGACCTGGGCGGAATATTCATGCCTTCTTCAGATTTGAAACAGTTGTTCATTCCGCAGGATCTTCGCAGTACTTTTTTCAGAATAAATAGCGCCACCGGCCTTGTTGAAACCACCAAATACCTGGTGCTGTTTCAGCAGTTACTGACCAGGGTTCCAAATATTTATTTGCGTACTGGTGAAGTATACCTGAACAGGGCTGAGGCCTATGCGAAATTGAACAACTTTGCTATGGCAAAAGCGGATCTGAAAGCGATTCACACCCGGGCCTCACTTCCGGCTTCAGATATCGACAACCTGGCAAGCCAGGATGTAATAGGGGCTATCCTGAAAGAAAGACGCATGGAGCTTGCGTTTGAAGGGCACGCCGGCTATGATAATTTCAGAAATGGATTACCTATGACAAGATTTGCCGTTGATAATAATGGTACTGCATTAACTATTCAGCCAGATGATCCGAAAGTAGTGTTTACCATACCAAATAATTAAGTCGCTTGTTATTTACAATCGGGTATACCCGGAGATGAGTGCTGTCATCCGCCGGGCCGGGAGTGATATGCTGTAATGGCAATGGGAAATGTACATCTGGATTCTAATTATAAAAAAAACACGAATGATTTACAATGTAATGAACCTGAGAAAGACCTTCACTGTAGTGTTGCTACTCATCCTTAACCTGACAATGAATGCACAGGATCAACAAGCCCCTAAGTTTTCCATCGGAGACAAGGCTCCTGCATTGCAATATGGGACCTGGTTGAAAGGGAAACCTGTTAAAAATTACGAAAAGGGTCGCCTGTATCTGTTTGAATTCTGGGCTACCTGGTGTGGTCCCTGCATAGCATCAATGCCACATCTTTCAGAATTTGCCAGAGCGCATAAAAATGAGGCCACCGTGATCGCTGTTAATATCTGGGAAAAGACCGGTGATAAACCATACGAATCTTCACTTCCCAAAGTGAGCAAATTCGTTAAGTCAATGGGTAATAAAATGGATTTCAATGTTATTACCGATACTAAAAATCAATTCATGGGAAATGAATGGATGAAAGCAGCAGGACAGGGAGGCATTCCCTGCACATTCATTGTTAAGGACGGTGTGATCTTGTGGATTGGTCATCCGATAGAATTGGATTCCATCGTTAAGGTTGTCAATAGTAAAGACTATGATGTAGCCGCTACGAGAAAGGTGATTGATGAAAGGAACAGGAAATCTGATTCTGCAATGGCTGGTTTCACCAAAATATACAAGAGTTACGAAACCGCCATAGCGGAAAAAAAGTATGATGAAGCTATCCGGTTACTGGAGTCAGGTATGGGGGTAGATTCCAATATGGATGGTACACTGGGTTTTTTCAAATTCCAAACGCTTATTGAGCACTATAGCGAGGAAAAAGCTATGGCTTATGCCAGAGAATGGCAAAAGACAAAACCTGGATATGTAGGCTCTACAGGCGCGATTATTTCTCAAAAGGCCGGCCTTTCAAAGGAAACTTATCTGTATGCGATAGAATTGCTGAAAACCTTACTGGATACTCCGCAGCCTCCTTCCCTGATTTATAAAATGATAGCACAAGCCTATGCGAATATGGGAGACTATAAAACGGCTGTTGAAACGCAGGAAAAATCAGTAACAGATGCAAAGAAGTCTTTAAAAGAAGGAAAATTTGCGGGGTTTGTTACAGAAGAAACTGTTTCAGAGGGTGAGAAAACCCTTGCGGAATATAAGAAAAAACTCACCAAATAGTTTTTCAGGTTTATAAATATTTCATCAAGATTATATGAGAATATTGAAAATTATTGCAGCCTTTTTATTCCTCCTGGTAAGCATTGTCGCTTATTCACAGAATAAATATGAATGGAAGCAGCGGTCTTCGGCCGGGTTTACCTACAGGTATGTGACCAACGATCCGATGCAAACCCGCTTTTATACATTAAAGAACGGATTGACAGTCATTTTGAGCTCCAATAAAAAAGAACCCCGCATTGCGATGCGTATTGCCGTACGGGCAGGAAGCAATACAGATCCAAAAGATCATACCGGGCTGGCTCATTATCTCGAACATCTTTTATTTAAAGGCACAGATAAATATGGCAGTCTTGACTGGACTAAGGAAAAACCTTTGCTGACAAAAATCGAAATGCTGTATGAGCAATACAATAAGACGAAAGATGAAGCCAAAAGAAAAGAAATTTATAAAGAGATTGACCGTGTTTCCGGAGAAGCGTCGAAGTTTGCCATTGCCGGTGAGTATGATAAGTTGGTGAGCGATATGGGCTCACAGGGCACGAACGCACATACCTGGGTAGAAGAAACAGTGTATGAAGAAGATATTCCTTCCAATGCGATTGATAAATTACTGTTGGTGCAGGCCGAGCGATTCCGTAATCCTGTTTTTAGAATATTTCATACTGAACTGGAAGCTGTGTATGAAGAAAAGAACCGTGGTCTGGATAATGATAACTGGAAAATGATGGAAGCCATGCACGCTAATTTATTTCCCATCAGCAACTATGGTCAGCAAACTACTATCGGAACCATTGAACATTTGAAAAATCCTTCATTGATAGCCATTCGGGAATATTACAATAGGTTTTATGTGCCCAACAATATGGCCATCATCATGAGCGGTGATCTTGATGCGGATGACCTGGTAAAAAAGATTGATAAGCATTTCACTTTCATGCATTCCAAACCTCTTTCAGCATACCAGACAGTTATAGAAAATGTCATCAACGGGCCTGTTATAAAAGAGATTGTTGGTCCAGGTGCCGAAAATCTGCAGATCGGTTTTAGGGTGGGCGCATCATCATCAGGAGATGCGATGCTGGCCGCGTTGGTTTCCTCCATTCTATATAATGGAAAAGCAGGTTTGTTTGATCTGAACCTTAATCAACAACAATTGGTGTTGGGGGCATATGCAGGAACAAGACAATATAAAGACTATGGTATGTTTCTATTGGCGGCTTCGCCTAAAGATGGACAATCATTAGAGCAGGTGAAAGACCTGTTGTTGGGGCAGATAAATATTTTAAAGAAAGGCGACTTTGACGAGTCATTAATGAAAGCCATTACTGCTAATTATAAATTGGAGGAGTTAAAGAGATTGGAAAGTAATGGCAACCGGGTGGAACAACTGAAAGATGCGTTTATCAAAAATAAAGGTCAGCGCTGGAACCAGGATGTAGCGGAGCTGGATAAAATGAGTCGTGTGACCAAAAAAGAGATCGTTGATTTTGCCAACTACTTTTTTGGCGATAAGAATTATGTGTTGTTGTATAAAAGAAAGGGCGAGGATAGAGATATAATGAAGGTAGAGAAGCCGCCAATTACACCTGTAGAAACCAATGCAGGCAAACAGTCTGCCTTTGTAAAAAATATCAACACCATGTCGGTGTTAAATATAGCACCCCATTGGCTCGATTTCGGGAAGGATATGCAAAAGTCAAAGATTGGAAATGCCGAACTGCTTTACCTGCAAAACAGATCTCACAGCCTTTTTACGCTTGTCTATCGTTTTGATATGGGAAGTTGGAATAATCAATTGCTGCCTGTAGCTTTGGAATATCTTAATTTCCTCCCCACAAATAAATACAGTGCAGAACAAATAAGCAAGGAATTTTACAGGTTGGCCTGTAGTTTTAACGCCAATGCCAATACAGACCAAACAAACATAACCATCAGCGGCTTGCAAGAAAATTTCGATCAGGCATTGGCATTGCTCGAAGAAGTGCTGCATAACTGTAAACCCGATGAAGCTGCATTGGATGGTCTAAAAAGCCGGCTTATGAAAAGCAGGGCTAACAACAAACTGAATAAAAGATCGCTGATGCAGGGTTTAATGAACTACGCCACTTTTGGTGCTAACAACCCCTTTAATTATGTGCTCAGTGATGAACAAATAAAAAACCTGAAAGGGGAAGATCTTGTTGCTATTCTTCATGTCTTACCTGATCATAAACACCGGATTGTTTATTACGGACCACTCCCTATTGCTGATGTAAGCAACCGGATCCAACAGAAACATGCTCTTCCTGCCAGTTGGACAGCCTGCCCGCTCGCAGCAAAGTTTGAAAGAGTACAACGAACAAAAAGTGAAGTATTATTTACCCATTATGATATGGTGCAGGCTGAAGTGATCTGGAAAAGAGATTTAAAACCTTATGATGTAAACGACGAACCGGTTGTTGATTTATTCAATGGTTATTATGGTGGCGGCATGGGATCAATAGTATTTCAAACAATTCGTGAGTCCAAAGCATTGGCGTATTCCACCTCTGCCATGGTTAGCGTGCCGGCAAAAAAAGAAGATCCGTTTTCTTTTACGGCCTATGTAGGTTGCCAG
>DASUVL010001136.1:0-3197 GCA_036379015.1 Niastella sp. | reverse complement strand
ATACGTCATTGCTTATCTCGCTATGATAACTACCGGCCAGCGATATTTTTATATCCTTATCTACGCTTCGTACCAGTCTGATCACCTTTTGCATATCTTCCAACGGCCGTTCATCCATGGCAATGGCCGTTTTGTTATACCATCCTTTTTGTTTCAGGTGTTGCACAAAACTGGTCAACATAGGCCGCCAGTGCGCTTCATATTCTGGCGTTCCGGTTTTTGCAATCAGCAGCGTATCGCGTTGCAAAACTTCATCGTAATAATAGAATTTATTATTCCAGGGAACCATGGTATAGCAGTTGATCAACTGGTTGATACCAAGCGATTGCATATAATTGATCCATTGATCAAAAATGCTGTAATCGTATGCCCATGTGCTATCTTTTTTCTTTATCCATTGGATCATGGATCTGTAGATATCAAAAGTTTGTCCGCGCCAGGGATCATAGATCATACTTACCGTAATGGTCTTTTGACCGGCATTCGCCAGCATTTGCATATGAGGTCGCATCCTGTCCATATGTTCTTTTGACCATTCCTTTACGTTGTAAATTCTTGCTACAGCATATGGATTTTGCCACAGATCAAGATGAAATACCCATTGTGCAGGCGGTGGCAGGGTAAATGGTTTTACCTGTACGCTGTATTTCAGTGTATGCGTACTACCATTGATATGGAGATATAGCAACCCGGCATAATTTCCCGCAACAGCCTTTTGCGGAACCACTATGCTGACCCAAACCGGTTGTGTGGTGAAAGGGGCAACATCTTTTTGTGTTATGAAATCAATGCCATCGGCTACCAGTTCAGTATGTGAAGTAGCGGTTGTAGCAATGCCACAACCATGGCCTTCTTTATTCAGGCTATCAGTGATAACATACCTCAGAAAACCTGTTGAAACAGCTGATGCAGGAATGCTATGTCCTTTTCCATCTTTTAAAACACCGGCTGTTATACGAAGGCCTTTTATTGATGTTTTTGTAAATACCAATACCTGTGTATGTACTTTTTCTCCTTTCCAGGCGGTTGCCCGCCATTGTGGTATTACATCTTTCATCGCAGGCGCATTGCTTTTCGCATAACGGACATCAGCACTTCCGAAACGCACCATTACATTAGCCGGTACATTTTTCCAGGAGGCTTCATTGGCGGCCTGCGGGTCGGCTGCCTCTCTAAAATCAATGCCTTCCTGTACCTTTTCATAGCTGGTTTGTGAAAAGGATGTGAAGAAGTGTAAAAACAAAACAAGGAATAGCATAGCGACCTTATAGTTCATTGATAATTACTTATTGCTTTATTAATACGAGCTGTCAGGTACGCATCAACCTGCTGATCAGGCAAGATGCTGAAGCGTACCTGACAGGTCTTTGCCAATTACCTACTGTTTCACAATCTCCGTATTGCCGCCGCCGCGTAATGTGAGATCAACCGGTTTGTTGCTTTTCCAGGAACCACCGGTAAAATCAGGCACATCAATGGAGTTGGAGCGGTGCGCAACCGACCAAATACTAAGCGGGGTAACGGCACACCAGGTAGCCAGGTCATATACATCCATATCCAACGGCAACCCGTTGCGCAAGCAATCGATCAAACGCCAATCCATGATAAAGTCCATACCCCCATGTCCACCGATCTTTTTGGCAGCCTGTTCAACATGGCGGATGAGCTCCGGCGTATATTGTTCTTCGAGTTGTTTCATTTTTTTAGCATCTACCGGTTCATGTTCCAATGCGATTGTTGCCGGCTCAGGAAATTTCTGCACAAAGCCTTTTGTGCCGCTCAATGCATGAATACGGCTGTATGGTCGGGGCGATGATACATCGTGCTGCACCATAATGGTTTTACCCTTACTGGTTTTTACTACCGAAGTATTCATATTACCCCGGTAATGTTTGCCGGTGTATTGTTTATACCACGCATCGCCGGCAGCCAGTTTTTCGGCCAGGGCTTCCATCATGAAATCATTCGACGACATAGACGTCATATAATCCATCTTATCGCCGCGGTTGATATTCATGGCCTGCGCCACCGGACCTAACCCATGCGTTGGATACAGGTTGCCATTCTTCTGGTTCTCTTTCCAGCGCCAGGCGCCTTCGCCGGCATAGTCATTGGCATTCTTAGGTCGTTCACCAAACATCATTTCAACCAAAGGATGTAAATACGCGCCTTCTGCATGCACCAGTTCACCCAACACACCCTGTTGCGCCATATTGATCGTTAAGGTTTCAAAGAAATCATAGCAACAATTTTCGAGTTGCATACAATGCTTTTTCGTGCGCTCAGATGTTTCCACCAGTTGCCAGCATTCTTCCAGGGTTCTGGCGCCGGGCACTTCCAGGGCTACGTGCTTTCCATGTTCCATGGCATACACGGCAATGGGCACATGCCATTCCCAGGGCGTAGCAATGTATACCAGGTCGATATCGTCCTGTTCGCATAATTTCTTCCAGGCATTATTATCGCCATAATATTCCCGGGCAGAAGGCCAGCCTGCTTTTTGCAAGGTTTGCTGGTTGCTTTTAACAGCTGCTTCGCGCACGTCACACAAGGCTTTTATTTCAACGCCTTTTATATTGGTCATGCGGTTTACGGCCCAACTACCCCGGCCGCCAATACCCACATAACCTATACGCACAACAGGGATCTTTGGCGCTGCGTAGCCGCACATATTGAAGACCTGTTTCCTGTTCTTTGATTTACTCACCGTGTTCACTACATCATCGTTCAATGCTTCTACAGAACTATAGCCAGGTAAGCCTGGCAACAATAAACCTCCTGCTGCGGCTGTTGTATTCTTTAAAAAATTTCGACGGCTGAAACTCATATGTTTTGTTTTATTTGCAAGCACGCTTACTGTTGCGCGCCTTTACTTATTTTATTATTTACGATCCGGGTGTTCCCATCAATATCCGTACTGCCGTTAACAGCTGCGGAAATAACAATACCGGTATTTTTTGCAGGGGATGCACTCTGAATATGCAGATCGGGAGTTGATGTGCTGATCAATAAAGGATCAATGCCATTGGTGGTGCCGACATCTCCCCCACAGGCTGTTTTCCAGGCTGCAAAGCTGGTGTATTCCGTTCCGTTCCAGATCCATTTAGGCGCGCCGGTGGTGTAGTAAATATTGTTATCGACTATATTGTTAGTGCCGGTTGCTGTGTATTTATGTACAAACACATCTGTAGGACGTG
>DASUVL010001135.1:0-3829 GCA_036379015.1 Niastella sp. | reverse complement strand
TTATCCTTAACAATTTCGCCCGGCAATATTTTTCGAAGAACCTGTTTGAAAGTGAAGAAGGGCAGGCCATTGGGTTAAGTTATTTAAAAGAACGGGGTTTTAGAGAAGAGATCATTGAACGTTTTCAACTGGGTTATTGCCTGGCAACCCGGGATTCATTTGCGCAAACTGCGCTGGCTGCACAATACAGCCTCGAATACCTGCAAAAGAGTGGTCTGGTGGTAGTGCGTGACGATAAACCGTACGACAATTATCGCGGGCGTATCATATTCCCGGTGCACAACCAAACAGGTAAGGTTTTAGGATTTGGGGCACGTATCATTGGTAAAAACGACAAAGCGCCTAAATACATCAATACGCCGGAGAACGAAGTTTACATAAAAAGTAAAATTCTGTACGGGACCTATTTTGCCAGACAGGCTATTGATAAATATGATGAATGTTTATTGGTTGAAGGATATACCGATGTGATCTCATTACACCAGGCAGGTATAGAAAACGTAGTAGCATCGGGTGGTACATCCCTTACCATGGATCAATTGCGGCTTATAAAAAAGTATACCAACAACCTGACCATCATTTACGATGGCGATGCTGCCGGGGTAAAAGCCGCTTTACGTGGTTTGGATATGGCGCTGGAAGAAGGATTGAGCGTAAAACTGGTGTTGATCCCCGATAAAGAAGATCCCGATAGCTATGTTAATAAAGTAGGCGCTGCCAACTTTAGAGAGTTCATCGATAAGAATAAAAAAGACTTCATAATATTTCAGCTCGAAGTACAATTAAAGGATACCGGTGGGGATGCCAATAAAAAAGCAGCGGTCGTTAACCAGGTGGCGGAAACCATTGCGAAGATCAACAAACTGGAAGATTTTACCAAGCAGCAGGATTACATAAAAAAATGTGCCGAGATGCTGCGCATAGAAGAAAGTGGTTTGGTGGCGTTGGTGAATAAATTCATTCGTGAAAAAATTGCCAAAGACGAAGGCAAGCAGGCTGCTGATCCTGCACAACTGTATGATAATAATTCCATGCAAGGGGCAGCCACTGATTACAGTGATGAAAGTTTTAACCTGATCTTTAAAGATGAGATGCAGGAAAAAGCGCTGCTGAAGATCCTGCTCGAACATGGTATGACGCCATGGGATCATCAACAAAAAATAGCTGACTATATCTTCAATGAAGCCATCGTTGAAGAAATGCTCGAGAATCAAACGATCGCCAGGATTATGCGGATGTACCGTGAAATGATGGCCAATAACCAGGAGCCTTCTGATAAGGATTTTATTTTCTCCCAGGAGAATGAGGTCAGTACGCTGGTAGTAAGTTTACTGAATTCGCCATATGAATTAAGCGAGCGCTGGGCGGCCGAAGGGCAGCAGTTCTCTTCGCTGGAACAGGGTTTTAGAAAATACATGAATATCGAGTATAAGCACAAACCGTTGACAAAAGAAGAGAAAACTTATAAGGACGATGTTATATCTACCTTGCAGTATTTGAAGCTCAAAAAAATAAAGCACCTGATGGAACAAAACCTGGGTGACCTGGAAGCCAATAATTCTTATGAGAAGTTTTTAGAGTTATTGCAGCCTCACCTGCATATTAAGGAAATGGAAATGGAGATAACAAAGTTGGCAGGTATAGTATTTAAGAAGTTGTAATTACTGTATTACATAACCTCATAAAACGACATAAAACGAATTAACCCCGATCCCGCCTGAGGCGGATCGGGGTTAAAAAAATTTTAATTAGCTGTCGTGATGGGACAGTTTACATACATCTAAATAATGCACGGGAAAAATTAATCTACCATAGCCGGAGCGGGAGCTACCACTCTTTTTCTACCACCGGCTTTTACAGTGGCGGCTGCCTTGTTGAACCGCACAGCGGTCCAAACATGGTCTAAAGCTACTTCATCTGCGTTATCAAAGCCTGCGTTCCGTACGCCATCCCAGCTGCATACCCGGGCAAGGTCGGTTGCAATTTTTGAAGAGCTTTTTGGATAAGCAATCCAGAACTTGCATTCTTCCCGAAGGGCGGGAAGAACATCCCTTAAAATACCGTTTAACTGATTTTCGTTTACTGCAAACACCAGCGCAAAGTCAATCTTTCGGGTTTTTAACAGTGGTGTTACATTTTTGGCAAACGATAATTTGACAAATTGCTTCTCGATAGAGGAAGGCAAACCCTGGATCAAAATGTTTTTCTCTTCCTGTAAATGAAGCTTTTCTAACAAATTTTGCGACATGCCGTAGTTTTTTGTGTAAGCTTTTCAGGTTAAAAAAATAGACGGGATTGCAAAGGTATGAAATTATACGCACCAGATGAAAAAAAAATTTAACAACATCCGTGCAGGTTGTAATCTGCAACAAATGCTGTTAAAATTTTATAGGATTGGTTTATCATAAGACGATAAGCTTCAGGCTTTAAACTGCGTATGTCATCATTACAGATTACAAGCTGTAGGCAAAAGTTCGTGTTGAATAGTTTATAGTATTTGCATTGCTAAAAGTTTTGCATTTCTTAATCTACTCCAGCTGGAGTTATATAGAATTTTATTATATGCGTCAGTTTGACAACTTACCTCTGTCAGCTGCGTTACGGCTATATCAACTAATTTCCTGTTGGAATAACTTCCGTTGTTTCTAAATGCACCTGGCGAAAGCGGTGATTGTCTGTTGGAATAGCTTCCGAATTCGCAGCCAATAAAGTCCATTTCTGGCGGGTTTTACCATTCCAGGTTGTTTGCAATACAGCCGCACCATTATTGGCCGAACCGGCAAATACTTCCAACACTTTACCGCTTGCTTTATTTACCAGGCGCAACTCCCCTTTACTACCTTCTTCGAGTAACCGCCACAGCTGGCAATCGTTTTCCTTCGCATCTTTTAAGTGTACCTGTACATTGTCTTTTGAGCCGCCTGGTACTTCCAATGCACGGCCACTTACCAGGCTGTTAATTTTGTACCAGCCATCGCCGGCATATTCAAAACGCCAGCGTTGACAATCTTTTCCGCTCCAGGCGGTTTGCGTTACCCGGGTTAATGGAGCGCCCGAACAATCGCGTGTATTCAATACTTTCTTGCTGTTTACATTGGTTATCCGGTATATGCCGTTGGGTATGGTCATAAAAGGTTGATCCTTTTCCCTATCAGTTGTGTTTTTATCCAACAACATATCAGCATATTTATTCCAGTTCCAGTATTTACCGGGATCAGTATGGGTGGTGTGACCGCTGTAATGCTGATGACCTTTTATGCGTACTGTACCAGGCAACAAATTAATGCTGGCAGTAGCTTGTCCCCGGTAACAAGATGTTTCATCAATGCCCCGGCGCGCACAAATATCACGCACCAGATCAACCGAAGCCCGGTACATTTTTTCGTTATACCATTTATGGCCCTGTTCAATATATCCTTCGTGATCAATACCAATGGTATGGGGGTTGGCGCTTTGGGCGTGGTAGGCCATATCGTTCTCCTTTACCATTTGTGTTATCTGACCATCCGTTGCACGAATGATATAGTGTGTAGAAACGCCAGCAGCGGGATTTTTGAACCAGGAAATAGTACCGGCGTAACTGGCCTGGGTAGTATGAATGGTTATATTGGTGATTTTTGTATTGTTGCGACCACTCTTAAAATTATTGGCATTGGCTCGTACATAAATAGCCGGTGAATAATCAGCCGTAACTTCAGCCGCTTCATTTGTACTGCTTACATCGGGCATCCGGTTGGTGGCAAATATGGATGTGTTATTGGCATCGGCCGGCTTGTTGCTGGTTTGTAGAATGGAATCTTTATCAACGTTGATCTCAACAGCAGGTGAT
>DASUVL010001134.1:0-4991 GCA_036379015.1 Niastella sp. | reverse complement strand
GACTTTTGGCAGCAACATCAAAACTGAGCTTTCCTTTTACATTGGCCGATAACTTTACCAGCATGATGTTATCGGGTGCTGCAGTAAATATTTCACGGGTATATTGAACGCCATTCACCGTAAAGCGGGTAGTAGCTATTGCCGTTTGAATATTCAGATCCCGGTAGTATGACTTCGGCGCAGCACCACTAAACGATTGTTTTATCATGACATCTCCCAGGGGCAGGTAAGATTCTGTAAATAACCCCTGCATATTTTTAGTGAGTGCATTGGCTTTGGTATAATCTTCTTCTTTCAACAATGCGTCCCTAACCTGCTGAAGATATGGGAATGCGTCCGGGTTAATGCTCTTCTTTACAGGGCCGCCACTATACAGGGTGCTTTCATTTAACTGCAACAATTCTTCTTCTACACCACCAAATATCATGGCGCCTATATGTCCATTACCTACCGGCAATGCTTCTACCCATTGCGTGGCAGGTTTGTTATACCATAGATTAAAAGACTTACTATTCTGTGCCCGCGCATGCATTATCAGCATACCTGCAAAAAGAAATAACGCAATCGTTTTTTTCATATCTGTTATTATTAGCAACAATTTACTGGTTTTAGTACTGACTGATATTTCATGATTCATCTTTATGATATTGATAATAAGCTATCAAGAACCTACGCTGTTCATTTATTACGGTTTATTGACCGTAGTTCCCCTGTTTGGCCTTAGATAACGCCCCTTCCATTTCAGGCAGGTATTATATGTATATTATACCCATGCCCGGAAGTTATTACTATAATTGACCATTCAGCTCCTTAAAATAGCTCTTGGGCATTTATTTATTTTATTGTGCGCCTCTGCTGCTTAATAAATTTAGCACTCCCAACCCCTTGAACACCAGCACCTACAAGCTTAAAATGGCTCCCAGCAAGGACTCCACGCAACGACCCCTTTTTTCCCTTCGCACTTGCAATTGTAAAAAACACTATGTATTTTTAATTAAAACCCACTCGTTATGAAAACCCGATTGCTTACTTTATTGATCGCCACTGTAGCTATTCCGGCATTTGCGCAGCAGACTACAAATACAACAGTAAAATATGTTAGTACAAAACCTGCTACTGCTACACAGGCCCCCGCAGCACCCGTTATTAATTTTGTAAACCAAAGAATGCAGATCGACTCTTTGGTACAAACCTCCGAAGCGAATAATTACCTGGACCATGCTTCGTTCAGAGGTAAAGCCCGTGAAGGCAAATACTGGGTTGAATGTTTCTATAGCAAGGCCAATAAAGAAATTTATAAAGCCAACTACCTGTTCACTACCGATTCATTGAACTTCAGTAAGTGTTATTATTTCAAGAATAACAACGTAATAAAGGTCAATGACAATAATACCGCTACCTACTACCAGGTTGGTAATATAATGTTGACTGAGCAGGGTACCATTGCTAACCCCGCATTATCAAAGAAGTTTAGTGAACTGATTGTTGACACCTTTGAGGGAATAAAGGCCGGTTTGTTTCAATAACCGACCCGTTCTTTCCCTGATCACTTTAGCTACTTTGACATTTGTTTTATAGATGTATCGTTGTTTGTTTGGGCATGTAAAGGTCATTGACTTTGCAATCTCATGCTTTTACCTGTCACACAACTATTACTTCCCTATAATATCAATTGATGCAGGCGCAAGCCCTGCAGACTGTGCCTGAAGTTTTATTATACCTGGTTTTCCGGTCGACTGAATCACGGCGAGACACAATCCATTGAATGTTTTTCGTTTGCTGGCTTTGAATGGTTCCATACTGCTTTGGTTACCATTATCAACGCCCGCTATTAACCCCGCACCGGCAATTGTAAACTGAATATTATTGGCCGCATCGGGAACCAGGTTTCCTTCTTTATCTACCACCTTTACGGTTACAAACGAGAGGTCCTTTCCATTCGCTTGTATCGCATTCCTGTCGGCTTGCAACACTATTTTCGCTGGTGCTCCGGCTGTTTTTATTAATTTAGTGGCTATCACCTTTCCATCTTTTCTCGACACCGCTTCTACCCTGCCTGGCTCGTATTGCACCCGCCACATGACATGCAGATCATCACCCGCTTTTCTTTTTACGCCCTGCGATTTTCCATTAACGAACAACTCCACTTCATCGGCATTGTTAAAGTATGCCCACATATCTATGGTTTGACCCGGTTGCCAGTTCCAGTGCGGGAACAAATGCAGCATGGGTTGAGTTGTAAATAAACTCTGATACAAATAATATACATCCTTAGGAAATCCTGCCAGGTCTACTATTCCAAAATACGAGCTGCGTGCCGGCCATGGATACGGTGTTGGTTCACCTATATAATCAAACCCCGTCCATACAAACATGCCGCTTATGCTTTCATGTTTCAAAAACATATGCAGGGTTGCCATGTGTGAAGAACCCCAGGGGGTAAAACAATTTTCATAGGCAGAACAGGTTAAGTCAGCATTGGCATTCGCTACGGGCAAGTCCCACCGTTGCGGCCAGATGCGCATACTATCTGACGGCATATCATAATGTCCGCGTGTTTGTAACGCCGACACCGATTCGGTTACGATGAATGGTTTGCGTCCCCATTTCTTTTGTACAGAATCGGGATGCCAGTCTTCATGATGATAATTATAGCCGATCAATTCATTGACTCCGGATTGCAACAACCGGTTCGTTGAACGTACTTCATTATTTGCGGTTACGGTTGGCCGGTCGTCGAGACTGCGTACTATGCGTTGCATCTCCTTTAAATAGGCCACCCCTGCAGTATCACCTTCTTTGGCCCATTGTTCCGGAATTTCATTGCCCACACTCCACATAAATACCGATGGATGGTTACGGTCGCGCAGTATTTGATCTGTCAGGTCTTTTTTATACCATTCGTCAAAATCGTTACTGTAATCGAAGTTATTTTTAGGGCGCTTCCACATATCAAAGGCTTCGTCCATTACAATAAATCCCATTTTATCGCAGAGATCAAGCAACTCCGGCGCAGGTGGATTATGTGAGGTGCGAATACCATTGATACCCATTCCTTTCAATATTTGTAGCTGCCGCTCCAGAGCACGGGTATTGATGGCTGTTCCCAGACAGCCCAGGTCGTGGTGATTGCAAACGCCCACGATCTTTACCCGTTTTCCGTTTACAAAGAATCCTTTATCTACATCAAAATTGAAATTACGGATACCGAAAGAGGTAGTATACTCATCGGTTGTTTTTCCCTGGCTGCTTATTCTGGTGACCGCTTTGTACAGATACGGTTTTTCAATACTCCACAGCACGGGGGATTGAATAGAGAATGTTTGTTTTAAAGTTTGCAAAGCCCCAACATGTATATTCTTTTGCGTTTGAACCGCTACGGTTTTACCTGCTGCATCTACAATGGTAGTTGTTATATCACAATGCCCGCCGGTACCACTCATTGTTGTTGTAAGGTTTACCCTGGCCGAAGTGGCAGAGACCGAAGGCGTGTTGATATACGTGCCCCAGTTGTCAACATACGTACTGCTCGTTTTCACCAGCCACACGTTGCGATAAATACCGCTGCCACTGTACCAGCGGCTGTTGGGTTGTTTGCTATTGTCAACCTTTACGGCAATGACGTTTTTTTCGTTACCATATTTCAGAAATGGGGTAAGGTCATAGCGGAAAGAAATATAACCATTTGGCCGTACGCCCATCGAATGGCCGTTGATAAACACCTCGCTATTACAGTATACGCCATCAAAATCAATAAAGATATTTTTGCCTTTGTCGCTGGCCGGCAGGGTAAAGATTTTCCGGTACCAACCCAATCCGCCACGTAAGGCGCCGCCACCTGTACCGGTGGGGCTTGTTGAATCAAAGGGCAGCTCAATACTCCAGTCGTGCGGCAGCTGTAATTTCCGCCAGGAAGCGTCATTAAAACCGGCATCTTCTGCGTGGGCCGCATCCCCCAGGTTAAAGGTCCAGTTTCTATCAAAATCTTCCCGCACCCTGGCTGGTTGTGCAAAAAGGGTAAACTGGAAACAATACAGAAAACAGGTCAGGAGCAGGGAAAATCTACATAGCTGCATAGCAATCATTTTCAGGAATCGTGACGGGTAATTTTATTTTCGGGCCCGAAAATAAGCATCCCGCGGCAATTTCCTGGTATCTGATTGGGGCCAACCTGGTATCCAAATGTTGCAAAATGGGGGAAGTCAATGTGATAATCCCGACAAATCGGGACAAGTTGTGATAATTAGCTAATTTGATAATGAACGATGCGGCCTTCATGAAGAACCGGCTATGGTAAGTTGGCTGCTTTTGATTTAAATTAATGACAAAGCCGTTTGCATGCATGTCGCTATCCTTTGTGTTGGATGCTTTTTGGGGATCATTCCTTGAGATCTCATTACAATCAATTACAATTTGTGTAACATCACTTGCTAAAAGCGTAAAATCGATTACCAAAAGCCAACAATCGATGCTCACGTGCTATTAATCGCTTGGTATTTCCCTGGCATCGATGACTACAGCAGCAATCTCGTTTGCCGGATGCCCGATCTTGATGGCGACCTGGGCAATTTCAATTACGATATCAAAAATCAAATGGCTAAACAAAAAAGCTGTATTGCGATGACCATAGATCGGATGCGTAAACCGTGAATCAGTTGCTCAAACCCTTACTTCGATTGTTATTTCAAATTATTGAATACTGCTACCTTAATATCGAATGAGATAAGCATAACATCGATGATGACGTCTGTAATTTCGATTAAGATAAGGCCAATATCGCTTACAATGACCTTCATTTCGATTACAGGAAGGCCAATCTCAATTGTTATCTGGCAAATTTCGATTGCCATTTGGGAGTGTAATTTAAACTGTGTCAGGGTTGGCATTCCCCCGCTCTCCTGGCCCATGGGCCAGGAGAGCGGGGGAAAAATTTTTAAAAAATCGCCGGCACCCTCCCCTCGAAGATGATGCTTATCTGCTGTATTGTGAGA
>DASUVL010001133.1:0-8328 GCA_036379015.1 Niastella sp. | reverse complement strand
TTCACCATTGACCATTCACCATTCACAACATGAACATTCTTGATAAAATAATTGAACACAAGCGAAAGGAAGTTGCTGAACGAAAAGAGCAAACACCTGTGGGGGAACTGGAAAAACAGGAGCTGTTCATACGGCCCGTATTATCGCTCAGGCAGTTTTTACTCGATGAATCCAGGACTGGAATTATCGCCGAGTTTAAAAGGAAATCGCCGTCCAAAGGAATTATCAATGGGGCGGCCGATGTAGTAGAAGTTACTTCCGCCTATGCCCGGTTTGGCGCTTCCGGATTATCTGTATTGACCGATGAACAATTTTTTGGCGGCAGCACTGCCGATCTTATAAAAGCAAGGATCAACCAGGTTCCCATCCTGCGCAAGGATTTTATGATCGATGAATACCAGATCGTAGAAGCCAGGGCCATGGGCGCCGATGTGATATTGCTGATCGCAGCCTGTCTTACGCCGGCCGAAGTAAAACGACTGGCATCCTTTGCCGCTTCTTTACAAATGGAAGTATTGCTGGAGCTGCATGCCGAAGAGGAACTGGAACATATTTGTGATGAAACGGTACTGGTAGGCATTAACAACCGTAACCTGAAAACATTTGAGGTAGATATCGACCGAAGCCTGCGGATGGCAGAACGTATTCCAGCCGGCAAAATCAAGATTGCCGAAAGCGGGATCAGTTCTGTAGCCAACATCAGGCTTTTTAAACAACATAACTTTCGTGGGTTTTTGATTGGAGAAAATTTTATGAAAGAAGCGCAACCAGGCGAGGCATTTCATAAATTCATAGCGCAACTGGAATCAAAGTAATGTAGCGATTGCATGGCCAACCCTAACATTTAAAAATCTGACTACGCTATGCGAGTAAAAGTTTGCGGTATGACACTGCCTGAACAACTGGAACAATTAGGAAGCATTGGTGCAACGTTTGCCGGGTTTATATTCTATCCCAAAAGTCCGCGCTATGTTTTCAAAGGGTTAACTACCAACCAGATCAGGAAGGAGAACAACGTTAACAAAGTGGGTGTTTTTGTAAATGCTTCTATTGAAGAAGTGTTGCACATGGTAGATGAATGCCGGTTGCACATGGTACAGTTGCATGGAGATGAAACCCCGAAGTACTGTGAAAAGATCGCTGATTATGTATCGGTAGTTAAGGCATTCCGCATCAGTGAGAATGATAATATAGAATGGATGATACGGCCTTATATGGATGTATGCGATATGTTTATGTTTGATACGATGGGGGCTGGTTATGGGGGCACCGGTAAAAAGTTTAACTGGAATATGCTGAAAGATGCGACCATCGGCAAACCCTTTTTCCTGAGCGGTGGTATTGAACCGGGCGATGAGGAAAGTTTGAAGGAGTTTGCCAACCTGCCGATCGGTAAAGCTTTGTTTTCAGTAGATATCAATAGCAAGTTTGAATTAAGTCCGGGTATAAAAGACATGGCTAAAGTGAAGGATTTTATAAGCAAATTGAATAGCCGGTATTAATATTATTCTATGATACAGATACGAACAGCCCTTGAGCAGGACCTGGAAGCCATGCTGGAAATATATAATGACGTAATTGTAAATACGACGGCTGTATATGATTATCAACCGCACACGTTGGAAATGCGGCGGCAATGGTTTCGCATCAAAGAAGCACAAGGCTTTCCCGTATTTGTAGCAGAGGAGAATGGCAAGGTAGTGGGGTTTAGTTCAATAGGTCCGTTCCGCGCCTGGGCAGCGTATAAGTATTCGGTTGAAAACTCAGTATATGTAGCCGCAGATCAACGAGGGAAAGGAATCGGGAAGTTGTTGATTGCGCCATTGGTAGAAGCATCGGTACAATTAAACATGCATACCATTATAGCGGGTATTGATGCTACCAACGAAGCCAGCATTATGCTGCATCGCAGTTTTGGGTTTGAAGAAGTAGCCCACTTTAAACAGGTAGGTTACAAATTTGGCCGCTGGCTCGATCTTACGTTTATGCAATTGTTGCTAAAAACGCCGGAACAACCCGTGGGGGAGTAGACAAGGAACAGCAATCAAAACCTCATACTATGATAAAGTTAGGGATCATGGGTGATTTTGTTGCTTCGAACGCTACGCATATCGCCAACAACGAAGCATTTGATCATGCCGCCAAACAGTTCGGAAAATCTTTTCAGTACGAATGGGTAGATACCGAACGAATTGAACCGGAATTTGAAACTATAATCCGGTCGTACCACGGATTTCTGATAGCACCCGGTAGTCCGTATAAAAGTATGTCAGGTGTGCTGAAGATCATTGAATATGCACGCACGCATGAAATACCTACACTGGGCACTTGCGGTGGCTTTCAGCACATGATCATTGAGTTTGCCCGGAATGTGCTCGGAATACAGGACGCAGATCATGCAGAATCTAATCCCTATGCATCGCGCTTAGTAATCAATCCGTTAACCTGTTCATTGAAAGGGGAACCGCTCGAAATTGAAATACTGGATAAAGAGTCATTGGTATATTCCATCCTTAATACCAATACGATCAGTGAGAATTATTATTGCAATTTCGGCCTCAACCCGGCGTACCAGGAACAAATTTATAAAGCTGGTTTCAAGATGGTTGCCAGTGATGTGCATAAAGAAGCGCGAATTATGGAACTAAAAGACCACCCATTTTTTGTAGCCACGCTTTTTGTTCCGCAGGTGAATTCAAGTTATGAAAAACCGCATCCGTTAACAATAGCGCTGCTCAACGCCATGGAACAACACAGCAGCGTAAGTAAGGAACAGGCTTTAAGCCGTTAAACAACATACAAATGACGACAACAACAACATATCAGCAACCCGATGCGCAGGGGTATTATGGAAAATTCGGTGGCGCATATATTCCTGAAATGCTGCACCGGAATGTGGAAGAGCTGAAATCGAAATACCTCGACATTATATACGATCCTGCTTTCCAGAAAGAATTCACCACCCTGTTACGCGATTATGTCGGCCGGCCAACACCGTTGTATCATGCACAACGACTGAGTAAACAGTACGGCACACAGATCTATCTGAAACGGGAAGACCTGAACCATACCGGTGCGCATAAGATCAATAATACCATCGGGCAGATATTGCTGGCAGAACGTTTAGGGAAGAAACGCATTATTGCAGAAACCGGCGCCGGTCAGCATGGGGTGGCTACCGCTACCGTATGTGCACTAAAAGGACTGGAATGTATTGTGTATATGGGCGAAAAGGATATCGAACGCCAGGCGCCGAATGTTGCGCGTATGAAAATGCTGGGCGCTACAGTGATCCCGGCTACCAGCGGAAGCAAAACGCTCAAAGATGCAACCAATGAGGCCATCCGCGACTGGATCAATAATCCTGTTGATACCCATTATATCATTGGTAGTGTGGTAGGGCCGCATCCGTATCCCGATATGATTGCACGTTTTCAAAGCGTGATCAGTGAAGAAATGCGGTGGCAGTTAAAAGAAAAAACAGGCAGTGAATTACCAACACACGTATTAGCCTGTGTAGGCGGTGGAAGTAATGCTGCCGGTGCTTTTTATCATTTTCTCGACGAGCCGGCTGTACAGCTGGTAGCTGTAGAAGCATCGGGACACGGGATACACAGCGGTCTCAGCGCCGCTACCATTCAGTTGGGAACGCCTGGGGTATTACATGGCAGCAAAAGCATTGTAATGCAAACCGAAGATGGACAGGTTGTGGAACCGCACAGTATTTCTGCCGGTTTGGATTATCCGGGTATCGGTCCCCTGCATGCGCATTTGTTTGATTCGGGCCGGGGTGCATTCTTAAGTGCTACCGATGAAGAAGCATTACAGGCCGCATTCAACCTGGCAAGGCAGGAAGGTATTATTCCGGCACTGGAAAGCTCACATGCGCTCGCCAGCCTGGAATTCCTGAACCCGGTAAAAGCTAAAAAATCAGAAGCGCCCGTACCGGCAAAAGCTATGTTCACAAAAGATTCGGTAGTAGTGGTTTGTTTAAGTGGCAGAGGTGACAAAGACATGGCGGCGTATATGAATGCCATGGAAAAGAAAGGGTAATGGTTAACATTCGTAACAACGGATATAAAAGATACAATAACAATGAGCCGCATAAAGGAATTATTTCAGCAGAAGAAAAATAACATTCTCAATGTGTACTGCACGGCTGGCTATCCGCAGTTGACCAGTACGGTACCGGTTATGAAAGCATTACAGGACAGTGGGGTAGATATGATAGAACTGGGTATGCCGTACAGCGATCCGCTGGCCGATGGGCCCGTGATACAGGCAAGCAGCACCAAAGCGCTGGCTAATGGGATGACCATTGCTACTTTATTTGAACAACTAAGAGGTTTTCGTAAAGAGGTGTATGTCCCTGTTATTTTAATGGGTTACATGAACCCGGTATTGCAATACGGGTTTGAAAGGTTTTGTCAGCATGCTGCCGATGCCCCGGTTGATGGGTTGATATTACCTGACTTGCCGGAATATGAATTTGAAACGGAATATGGCGCCATCATACAGCGCTATGGCCTGAATTTTATTTTCCTGGTTACACCTGAAACATCCGAAGAACGCATCCGGAAGCTGGATAGTTTAAGTACCGGATTCCTGTACGCCGTTTCTTCTTCTTCCACTACGGGTAAGGACAAGGATATGAATGCTGTGAATGACTTCTTGCAACGCTTGCAGAATATGAATCTCAAAAACCCGGTATTGGTTGGGTTCGGGATTAAAGACAAACCTACTTTTCAACAAGCCTGCCAGGTTGCCAATGGTGCTATTATAGGAACGGCGTTTATAAAAGCGCTGGAAAATGCTATTGATGTGGAAGGCGCTACTAAAAAGTTTATAACGGATATTAAAAGTTGATACAAATACATAATGGATCTGGTAATTATAAAATATAATGCAGGTAATATTCAGTCGGTACTGTATGCGCTCGAACGCATTGGGGTGAATGCCATTGTTACCGATGACTATGAGCAAATTCAAAGTGCTGGTAAAGTGATCTTTCCCGGCGTAGGAGAGGCCAGCAGCGCCATGCGCTACCTGAGAGAGCATAAGCTGGATGCGGTTATTAAAAACCTGCAACAACCTGTGCTGGGCATTTGTTTGGGCATGCAATTGATGTGTGCGTACAGCGAGGAGAATGATACCACCTGCCTGGGCATATTCGACGAGCGTGTGAATTTATTCAACCCTTCTTCAGGAGGGGCTAGGGGAGGTATTAAAGTACCACAGATCGGCTGGAACAACATCTTCAATTTGAAGACAAACCTGTTTAACGGGTTACCCGAAAACAGTCATTGCTATTTTGTACATGGGTATTACGCTGCGTTGGGTGAACATACCATCGCCACGGCCGATTATATACAACCGTACAGCGCAGCCCTGCACAGGAATAATTTTTATGGCGCCCAGTTTCACCCCGAAAAAAGCGCTAAAGTTGGAGAGCAGATATTGAAAAACTTTTTGAGCTTGTAATATGTCAATACAATCAGTGCCTTTAAATGAAGTGTGGGCCATGCGACAGGAAGTGATGTATCCACAGGAAAGCATGTCATTTGTGAAACTGGAAGATGATGATGCTGGTATGCATGTAGGTCTTTATAATTCAGGCGAACTTGTTTCCGTTATTTCAGTGTTTGATAGAAACGGCTCTATACAGTTCAGGAAATTTGCTACGAAAGCAAACTGGCAGGGCAAGGGATATGGAACTATCTTACTGCAATATATTATGGACTGGGCGTGCAGCAATGGCAAAAAGAACATCTGGTGCAATGCCCGGTTAACTGCAACGGGCATTTACAAAAAGTTTGGTATGCAGGCTGTAGGAGAACCCTGGCAGAAATATGGCCTCGATTTTATAAAAATGGAAAAACAATTATTGCAATCAAAGCATATGCAGATCATTCCGGCTATTGATATCATTGATGGAAAATGCGTTCGATTAACGCAGGGCGATTATGAGCAAAAGAAAATTTACAATGAGCATCCGTTGGAAGTAGCCAAAGAGTTTGAAGATGCCGGTTTGCAGCGCTTGCACCTGGTTGATTTGGATGGCGCCAAAGCGGGCGCTGTAAAGAACTGGAAGGTGCTGGAAACCATTGCCGGCAAAACTTCCCTGGTCATTGATTTTGGTGGTGGTATCAAAACGGAAAAGGATGTTACCATTGTGTTTGAATCAGGCGCTGCATTGGCCACCATTGGAAGTTTGGCTGTAAAGAATGAATTTGAGTTTGTAAAATGGCTGCTGCAGTTTGGTGCCGAAAAATTCCTGCTGGGCGCTGATGTAAAAGATGAAAAGATCACGGTAGGCGGCTGGCTCGAAACGACTGACATTTCTATTTTTGACTTTTTGCAAAAATATATTGATCACGGTGTGCAACAAGTGTTTTGTACCGATGTAAGTAAAGACGGGTTACTGGCTGGACCATCCATTGACCTGTATAAAAAAATCATTGAGCGCTTTCCATCACTTAATTTCATTGCCAGCGGTGGGGTGAGTAATATGAAAGATTTGGAGAGCCTGGCTGCCATTGGTTGTACAGGAGCGATTGTGGGTAAAGCGATTTATGAGAATCGAATATCTTTAGACGATCTGAAGCTATTTAGTAAGTAGGAAGCGGCGATTTGGAGATTTTTGATTTAGCGATTTTGGGATTTCATTTATTTTTGTCGGTAACTGTATTTCAAATCTCAAAATCCCGAAATCAGAAATTTGCTTTTGGATTTCTATAAAGTAAAATTGAGCACTGAAGATTCAGTAAAAATCAAAAATAATGCTGTGTAAAAGAATCATCCCCTGTTTAGATATCAAAGATGGCCGTACGGTGAAGGGGACCAATTTCGTAAATCTTCGTGATGCCGGCGATCCGGTAGAACTGGGTGCTTTGTATGCACAACAGGGCGCCGATGAGCTGGTATTTTTAGATATAACTGCAACCGTTGAAAAGAGAAAGACATTACGTGAGCTGGTGAACCGGATTGCACATCACATTAATATTCCGTTTACAGTGGGTGGTGGCATCAGCAGTGTAGACGATGTAAGTGCCTTGTTGCAGAATGGGGCCGACAAGATCTCCGTGAATACCGCAGCCTTTAAAAATCCGCAGTTGATACAGGACCTGTCAAAAGAGTTTGGCAGTCAGTGTGTGGTACTGGCTATTGACACCAGGCAGGAAGAAGACGGTGAATGGTATGTATACCTGAATGGAGGCCGTACCAAAACCGATGCCCGTTGTTTCGATTGGGCAAAAAAGGGAGTTGATCTGGGGGCCGGTGAAATATTGCTCACTTCCATGAATCACGATGGCACAAAACAAGGATTTGCCCTGGAGATAACGCGCCAATTGGCCACCCAATTACCGGTACCGGTAATTGCTTCCGGCGGTGGAGGTTCCATGCAGCACTTTGTAGATGTATTTGAGCAGGCGCAGGCCGATGCTGCCCTGGCCGCCAGTATATTTCATTTTAAAGAAATAGCAATTCCAGATTTAAAGGGATATTTGCAGGGGAAACTAATTCCTATACGACCGATATGATATTCTTTGTTCTCTTTTTGTTTTGTCTTGCGTTAGGTGTGTTTATTTATATTAAACATAAACAAACTGAAAGGGAGATGCATAAAAGAGAAAGGCTCGAAGAAAAACAGGAGCAATTATTAGAAATTTTGAGAAAGCGAAAAGAAGAATAATAAACTTAGTAAGGTTGGCAATTGTGAAGATAATGCGGAGAGAGAGGGATTCGAACCCCCGGACCCATCGCTCCATGGCATATTACAATATTCAACCTCAGCAAATAAATTATTGACCATTCACGATTCACCCCGCTATCTCCCCCGATCCCGATCCCGACTTGTCGGGAGGGTTAGCGGATTCAGCGGGTAAAGCATTAACCATGAAAGTAGATTTCAAAAAATACAGCGATGGCTTAGTGCCCGCCATCATCCAGGACTTCCTCACCCACAAAGTGTTGATGATGGGATTTATGAACGAAGAGGCCCTGAATAAGACAATGGCCGAAGGAAAGGTGACTTTTTTCAGCCGCAGCAAACAAAGACTGTGGACAAAAGGCGAGGAGAGCGGCAATCACCTGCTGGTAAAAGAAATAATGTCTGATTGCGATAACGATACCTTACTTATTAAGGCGCAGCCGTTGGGGCCAACCTGCCATACCGGCGCCGACACCTGTTGGAGCGAACGGAACCATTCTGAGGACTTTTTGTATTACTTACAGGATATCATAGAGTTACGCAAAAAGAGTGAGGATGAAAAATCATATGTACGGCAGTTATTTAATAAAGGGATCAATAAAATTGCCCAAAAAGTG
>DASUVL010001132.1:0-4604 GCA_036379015.1 Niastella sp. | reverse complement strand
ATGTTTAAGGCGGAAAACGAAGTGGAAAGTTCTGGGACCAAATCACAAGAAACCAAAAATTAAGAACCAAAGACTAACGCCCCCCTTTAGGGGGAACGGGGGTATAACTAATGAAATCTTCTACCAAGTCTGCCGTGATGGGCGCTGCTTTTTTAATGGCCACTTCAGCCATAGGCCCCGGATTTATTACACAAACCACAGTATTTACCCAACAGCTGCTTACCAGTTTCGGCTTTGTGATCCTGGTGTCGATTGTGCTGGATATTGCAGCACAGTTAAACGTCTGGCGCATTATTGCCGTTACAGAAAAGCGGGCGCAGGAACTGGCCAATACTTTATTGCCGGGTATGGGTTATTTGCTGGCTATCCTCATCGTTGGCGGTGGATTGGTATTTAATATTGGCAATGTAGCAGGAGCGGGGCTGGGCATGAATGTCGTGTATCCATTTGATGATGATATAAAACATCCGGTATTGGGCGCCGCTATGAGTGCCGGTATTGCACTGTTGATCTTCTGGATCAAAGAAGCCGGGGTTGCTATGGATTGGTTTGCCAGAATATTGGGATTTGTCATGATCGGTTTAACACTATATGTGGCTATCAGCTCACACCCGCCAGTGGCAGAAGCCATCTATCGCTCCTTTGTTCCCGTTAAAATAAACACAACCGCTATTGTAACCCTGGTTGGTGGAACGGTTGGCGGTTATATCAGTTTTGCCGGTGCACACCGGCTGCTCGATGCAGGTATAAAAGGTCAACAACAGCTACCACAGGTAACACGCAGCAGTGTAAGCGCCATATTGCTGGCATCGGTAATGCGCATCCTGTTATTTATGGCGGCGCTGGGCGTTGTAACAGGTGGCGGTATTTTGCATAAAGACAATCCGGCTGCTTCTGTATTTCAAATTGCCGCCGGTGATCTCGGGTACAAGCTATTTGGCATTGTGCTGTGGAGTGCTGCTATCACTTCGGTAGTAGGTTCGGCGTATACATCGGTTTCTTTTTTGCGAACCCTGCACCCCGCGTTTGAAAAAAAACAGCGGCTCATTACTACGTTGTTCATATTGATCTCCATGGGCATTTTTGCTTTCCTGCAACAAGGTGCTGTGCAATTATTGGTAGTGGCTGGCGCCATTAATGGATTGATATTACCCGTATCACTGGCGCTGTTATTAACAGCGGTTTTGAAAAAGAAGCTGACCGGCAATTATAAACATCCGGTTTGGTTATCAGTAGCCGGCTGGATAGTTGTAGTTATCATGGGAATCATGGGAGCGAAAGCTATTGTTGGCCTGGTAAGCCATGTTTAAATTCAGTGTTGTATCCGGTAAAAAAGCAGCTTTTATCACTCACATTCAATACGGTAAAAGTATGGCCATTTACCGGCAGGGGTTGCACTGGAGTTGCACTGTAAGCCCCTATTCAGTGCAACTCCAGTGGTAGGGGGCAGTGCAGAGTGTCCCTATAATTACCAACTTTCAAGCGTAATTATTCGGGTTTGCATGCGGTATTTACCAATGATATGATGAATTTATTGTAACTATAATCATGTCATGATTTGTCTGCTCGTTAAAAGCGTTCATTTTCCTTTCTTTTTACGTTTCCTTTACACATAAACCGATTTTTTTATCGTTATTTGTGTTGTTCCAACCCCGTTTCAACCCACCTATAAGAAATTTTTTCTTAACAATTATTCCATTAATTAAACCGTAACGGTTATGGCTGACAATCAGCAAGGGCCTGGGCCTGATACTGGCTTGTATACCTATGATGCATTTACCGGCAGGGGCCCCGGTAAAAAAGCAGACACTAATTTTTTATGGTGGTGCTCCGGTGCTCACCAGGAACTATTAAAGCAATTTCCCTCTGAACACAGCAAGTACTGGGGATTGGGCGGTGTTATTCTCGCCACTTTTGTGCTTGCCGCATTATCCTCCGGTTACGCTATTTACAGCGTCTTCGGTAACTGGGCCTGGACAGTAGGCTTTGCAATCATCTGGGGGCTTATCATCTTTAATTTCGACCGTTTCCTCGTTTCTACCATGCGTAAGTATGGTGTAAGCCGACGTAAACAATTGTCAATGGCATTACCGCGTATGGCTTTGGCTATCCTGATCGGTTTTACCATTGCGCGTCCGTTGGAACTGAAGATCTTTGAAAAAGAGATCAATACAAAAGTGATTGAGAACACACACGCAAAGATTCAGTTGAACGACAGTTTGCTGCAGGCAGAAAACACCGCATTAATGCAAACCACCGAAGCGGAAAGAAACCGGTTGTATGAACGAAAAAAGGCCATTGAAGATGATCTCAGCCGCTTGCAACAATCCTATGTACAGGAAGCGGATGGTACAGGCGGTTCGCAGGTACGCGGCGTTCAAAAAATTGCCAAGCTGAAGTTGGATGCGTATGCTTCCTCTTCACAACAGGCCATTCCTGAGTTGCAATCACTCTCCAATAGCATTCAGGTGCAGGATAGTATTCTGGCGAATGCAAAAAGTAATATGGAAGCCAAGCGGGCGAAATATGAATTATCTGCCCTGGAGAATGTGGGTTTCCTGGAACGCAACAAAGCGCTTACCGACCTGGCTTCGGAAGAAAACAGCGTTTTCTGGACCAGCTTTTTATTATCGCTGCTCATCATACTTATTGAAGTAGGTCCCATCATTTCAAAATTGATAATGCCTATGGGACCGTATGATATTGCCCTGGCCAAAGAGGAATTGACCAGCATGGCTGCTGCAGAAGATGAAATGCGTAAGAACAAAGAAATGCTGATCGATAAAAAGAACTCCTGGTATAAGAAACAGAAAGAGATGAGTGACCAGTTGGTAGAAAAAATGACGACGCTTCAGCAAAAACACATCGACCAGGAACTGGATAAATGGGAGCGCGGCGAATGGAACCCGCGCGATCACCGGGCTTCTATGGACGAAGTAACGCGCAAAATAAAAGAGCGTTACCAGTTCAATGGCGAGGACCTATTGTAAGAACATATAAGCGCTGCCAAGGCCAATAAATAACAGCAGGGTTAGTAGAGCAACAGCTTTGCTAACCCTATATTTTTGCCGGGCAGATGGTAACAGTAAAAAGATAATGGCCAATACCAACAGGAATATACCCACGCCAAAACCGATGAATGAGGTATCAATTTTTTTCACCTTCAATGCCTGTTCAATGGCAATGCTACCTAATATAGCAGTAATGAACAATAAGATCGGCAGGCCCAGCATCCAACCCAGTCTTTTGCCAGTCAGCAAACACCAACCTGCCACTATACCTGCAAGGATCACAGAGTAAGTTTTGAGGTCGGACAGGAATTCGTTTTTATTGATGACCAGGGCGCCGTTTTGTATGTCGTAAGGCCGGGACGTGTTTGAAAATAAGGCGGCCAGCTGCATCAGCAAGTAAACAATGCTGATCAATAATACCAGGGTGCCGGCATATTTCTCTTTCCAGCTTAATTTAACCATAGGACTTTAATTAGAAATATTTAGTTGAAAACGAAATGAACGTTTATAAAGTATGTGTTACCAGGTGCCGGTTCCTAGTCGCCGGGCAAAAAATTTAGAGAACCCGATTACTTATAGGCGTGATTGAAATTCAAGTCCAGGAAACTGGCATCTGGTAACCGGTAACTGTTTATTTGGGTATCAATTGTTGAACGGCACCAGACAGCTGCATCGCCCACCTTCCGTACTCCTTACCCGACGGGTGCAACTGGTCTGCGGCCAGCAATGAAGGATCATTAGCGGCCAGTCGGGTTCCGGGGGTAATGTCAATATAATTCACTGCATACTTTTCTGCAAATAGCCTGTTCACTGCATTGAAGGAATCTATTTCATGCATTATGGTGGCGCTGTTCTTTCCATTGGCAAAAGGTGTTACGCCCCAATCAGGAATAGATAATACAAAAACATGTTTTTGGTGGTTGCCGGTAAAACCAATGGCTTGTTGTAACAGCGCTTCAAATTGTTGGGTGTATTCCTGCAGGCCTCTGCCTCGGTATTGATTATTCACCCCTATCAGCAGGGATACCAAATCGTAGGAGGCGAGCAGGCGACTGTTGCTGATGCCGACCTGTAATTCATCGGTTGTCCAGCCGGTTTTGGCTACAATTTCCGCAGCGTAAAACGAGTACCCGGCTTTGCGCAATCCCTGTACGGTTTGATATGGAAAACTCTCATATATGGGCACGCCTTCACCAATGGTATATGAATCGCCTAAAGCCAGGTAAGAGAATGTTTTTGCCATAGTTTTTAAATGGGGGAGAAAAGTACTTAAAAATGAGAAATGTTAAATGAAAAATGTTAAATGAAAAAGTGAATACAAAATACTCATCGATAGTCATGAATCAGCTTACAATTCGATTTTCACTTTCTCATTTCTCTGTTCCTCATTCTTAATTTTTCATTTCATAATAAAAAAGGGGCTGATCACTCAGCCCCCGCAACATAATCATGTAGTTTCTATTATAGTTGCATTATTAAAACAATTTCAGTGCTGTTTTTACTAAAAATCTGGATGCTAAAATCTGACGCATAGCCCTGCTTGGGATTTGTATTCCATTATCACATTAGCAAATTATCACATTATCACATTAC
>DASUVL010001131.1:0-2673 GCA_036379015.1 Niastella sp. | reverse complement strand
CACTTTTTTGAACAGAAATAACAGCAAAAAGACCGAACATCAAAACCGTAAAATAATATCCCTTTTCATTCAATAGCATTTCAGCGCGCCATAATCCGATTAAGAAACCAGCCATTCCGGCGCCAAGGGCAATCCACGAGGCAGCAATAAAGGCGTTTGAGGGTTTTTGGTTCATTGGGTGTTTTTTAAGGTCTATAAAGATATATTCAAAACATATAAAATATTCATAAAAAGGGTATACAGGGCCTAAAATACCGGAATACATTACCATATAAAAGGTTATCCCATATAATATGTTTAACTTTAGCAACCCACGAACCGTATTATCCCGTTGATAACACAGCTATCCGCACCCTGCACTCATAGTAAGCCATTCAAACCGATCACGATCATGAACAAACTCATACAAAAAGCAACGGTTGCTATATTAATTTTCGCCGGGTTTATATCGTGCAGAGAAAGGTCACGACCGATGCTTGCCAAAGAGATCAGCTCCATCAATTTAAAAACAGGTGATGTTGTATTATGCGGCCCCGATGATAAAAGCGTGGGCAGAGTATCGTTTATTATTTCGGGTGATGAAAGTATAAAAAAGCAATTCAACTTTGCCATTGCATTATTACATTCCTTTGAATACGACGAAGCAGAAAAAGCATTTGCGCAGATCATTAAACGCGACCCGCATTGCGCTATGGCCTACTGGGGTGTAGCCATGTGCAATTACCATCCGTTATGGACCCCACCTGAAGCCCCGGAATTAACCAAAGGGAACCGTGCATTGGAAATTGCGAGATCCATAGAACCCAAAACCACCAGGGAGTCGGATTATATCAACGCCTTATCTGCCTATTACAATAACTGGGAAAAAGCCGATCATCGCACCCGCTGCAACCAGTATGAAGAGGCTATGAAAACATTATACGAGAAGTATCCCAACGATAAAGAAGCAGCGATATTTTATGCCCTGGCATTGGATGCAGCCGCAGATCCTGCTGATAAAATGTATACCAAACAAAAGAGGGCCGGACAAATACTCAATGGCCTTTATGTGAATGCACCTGCACATCCGGGTATTGTGCATTATATCATTCATACCTACGATGTTCCCGAACTGGCAGAACTGGCATTACCAGCGGCCCAGAAATATGCCTCCATTGCACCATCCTCAGCCCATGCGCAACATATGCCTTCCCATATCTTTACCAGGTTGGGATATTGGGACGATTGCATTACATCTAATCTGGCATCCATTGCCGCTGCAAAATGTTATGCAGAAAGTGCAGGTATCCGCGGTCATTGGGACGAGGAGTTGCACAGCATGGATTACCTGGTATATGCCTATTTGCAAAAAAGAGACCTGAAGCGCGCCAAAGAACAATGGGATTACCTGAACACCTTCAGTGAAGTATCGCCCCCAAATTTAAAAGGCGCCTATACATTTGCAGCTATTCCTGTGCGATATGTGCTAGAGAACAGGTTATGGAAAGAAGCGACGCAGTTGACGACAACACCGGCCGGTTTTCCCATGCAACAGTTTCCCTGGCAACGCGGCATTATACATTTTGCCAGGCTGCTGGGTTTTGTACACATCAACAAGCTTGACAGCGCTAAAAAAGAATTAGCCACATTGAACCAGCTGCACAATGACCTGCTGGCCAAAAAAGAAACATATAAAGCCAACCAGGTAGATATTCAGATCAAAGCATCGGAAGGCTGGATCTTCTGGAAAGAAGGGAACCAGGCAGCAGCCCTGGAACGGATGGGCCTGGCTGCTGACATGGAAGATAAAACAGAAAAGCATCCCGTAACGCCCGGTGAAGTATTGCCGGCCCGCGAACTGCTGGGCGATCTGTATATGGAAATAGATCAGTCTGAAAAAGCATTGGAAGCTTACCAGGCAGACCTTGAAAAACATCCTAACCGGTATAATGGATTGAATGGCGCAGCCCAGGCAGCCAACAAATGCGGCAAAAAAGACCTGGCCGACTTTTATTCCAAACAACTGGCGGTGGTTACTGCACCGAGGAAAATAGCAGTGAGTAAAGAGCAGTGAGGTGTGTCACACTTAATGATAGTGGGCAGGGAATACTTACAGGCGCCATGTTACATTCGAATGATAACATTGTACGCATAAAAAAAGCCCCGCTATAAAACGGGGCTTTTTTCTTATAAAGACAAATATATTAATACCTGTTCTTATTGTAGCTTTTGCTATTGTTGAAACCACCATCGCTATTACCGCGTGAAGGTCTGTCTTCTTTAGGTTTAGCTTCCATTACTTTAATAGTTCTACCTTCTACAGTAGCACCATCTAATTCTGCAATTGCTTTCTTTGAAGCGGCTTCATCCGACATTTCAACAAATCCAAAGCCACGGGAATTACCGGTTTCTCTGTCGCTGATTACTTTAGCTGAAGTTACTTCACCATAAGAAGCAAAAAAATCTCTTAAATCTTCATCCTGAACGTTGAAGCTTAAGTTTGAAACATAAATGTTCATTTCTAAAAAAATTAAAATTTAAAAAGCTGAGAACGCAAGGAGTAAGAGACTAATTACAGATGCAGATAACTTAGCAGGATAATTAACGATTACTAATGCAAGACTCAATTACCAAACAAAGGTATGTCATTTGTTTGCTATAACCAAAACTTTCTAAAAACTATTATTACACGAT
>DASUVL010001130.1:0-11823 GCA_036379015.1 Niastella sp. | reverse complement strand
GTTGAAGGCGATGATGCAGAAAACTTTGTCAAGCATATTGATAAAAACACCAAAGCGATCTACCTGGAAACTATCGGCAATCCACGCCTGAACATTCCTGACTTTGAGAAATTTGCCCAATTAGCAAAGGACTATGATCTGCCGCTGATCGTTGATAATACATTCGGCGCAGCCGGTTTTTTGTTCCGTCCATTAGAACATGGCGCCCATGTAGTTGTTGAATCTGCTACCAAATGGATCGGCGGGCATGGAACAGCTATCGGTGGCGTAATAGTTGATGGCGGCAATTACAATTGGGGCAATGGCAAATTCCCACAGTTTACTGAGCCCTCAGAAGGTTATCATGGATTAAAATTCTGGGATGTGTTTGGGGAAGGTAACCCGCTGGGCTTGCCGAATATTGCCTTTGCCATCCGGGCGCGCGTGGAAGGCCTGCGTGATTTTGGTCCTTCTCTCAGCCCTTTCAATTCATTTTTGTTACTGCAGGGAATAGAAACATTGTCGCTTCGTGTACAACGGCACGTTGATAATGCACTTGTGTTGGCTACCTGGCTACAGGAACACCCCCAGGTTGAATTTGTTGAATATCCCGGCTTACAAACCAGTCCATATAACGACCTGGCAAAAAAATATCTTACCAATGGCTTTGGCGGTATTTTGAATTTTGGCATAAAAGGAGAAAAAGAAAAAGCCAGCGCATTCATTGATTCCCTAAAACTGGCCAGTCACCTGGCGAATGTAGGCGATGCTAAAACACTGGTAATACATCCGGCATCTACCACGCATGAACAATTGAGCGCCGAAGAACAACTGATCGCCGGGGTGCGGCCAAACCAGATACGTATAAGTGTAGGCATTGAACATATTGAAGATATCAAAGCGGATTTCGAACAGGCCTTTGAAAAAGTATTTGCCAATCAACTGGTGGCATAAAGAATAAATTTGGGGGTTGACCTGTAAGGTGCACTACATTAGCTTGATCCGCCAGTTGGCGGATGGACTTGTGCTTCCGCCAGCTGGCGGATTAGCCATCGAAGGTCCACAGGTCAGCCCCCTTTTAGTAAGCGTTGATCTACTTTCAATGAGCAATCATAGCATTTTTCGTCATTCCTCACCATTCACCCTTGAATGCGGCATTACATTACCGGAATACCACCTGGCGTACCATACGTATGGCACATTAAACGAATACAAAAACAATGTCGTATGGATATTTCATGCGCTTACAGCAAATAGCGACCCGGTTGACTGGTGGCCTGGCCTGGTAGGAGAAGGTAAGCTGTTCGATCCTGCCACTCATTTTATTGTTTGCGTTAACATGCCCGGTAGTTGCTATGGAAGCATTGGGCCATTTGAACAAATACCGGGGTCAAACGAATTATATTATCACGACTTTCCTTTTTTTACCACGCGGGATATGATCAGAGCCTATCAACCACTAAGACAACAGCTGGGCATTTCAAAGATCCATATTGGTATCGGTGGTTCCATGGGCGGACAACAGTTGCTGGAATGGGCCATAGAAGAACCTTCCTTATTTGAATATATTATTCCTATAGCTACCAACGCCTGGCATTCACCCTGGGGAAAAGCCTTTAATGCCTCACAACGTTGGTGTATCGAGGCCGATCCAACCTGGAAAACAAAATCAACGGATGCAGGCCTGGAAGGCATGAAACTCGCCAGAAGCGTAGCGCTGCTCTCCTACCGCCATTATCAAACCTATGATCTCTTCCAAAGCGATGAAAATACAGATCAGTTAACAACATTCAAAGCCGCTTCTTATCAGCAACACCAGGGTGAAAAACTATCAAAACGATTTAACGCTTTTAGTTATTATGCGTTATCGCGCAGTATGGATAGCCATCATGTTGGAAGAAATCGTCATGATACTGCAGCCGCCCTTCAACGTATTACCGCTGCCACTTTAATAATAGGCCTGAAGTCAGATCTATTATTCCCATTATCCGAACAGAAATACCTGGCAAAATATATTCCCAATGCAAAGCTCGCAGAGATCGATTCTGTTTATGGCCATGACGGATTCTTACTTGAATTCGATGCCATTGAAATCGAAATAAAGCAATTTCTAACAACGGAAAAAACCACGCTTCCCAACGCTATCTGTTAATACTTGTCAAACCACAACTTCGTCAACAGATTATCAGTGCCCTGATTGGCCACAGCTAATTTGTAATTATCACCGTTGAGCGATTGTTCTGTTCCCGGATAAATAAATCGTACGGGTATTTTCTTATCCAATACACCTTCTACCGCAGGGGTTAACTGTGGATAATCAAGCCGGCGCCATTCGGCGAATGCTTCCAGTCCCTGCCCATACAACGCAATCCATTTTTGTTCACCGATCGACTTCTTATAGTTGGTGGCATCATATTTCACTGAAGTTTGCGACAGGTAATTACTAATGATTGTACCATCGGTAATTCCATACTGATTTAAGGATGCAGTAATAGCGGCATTATACAAGGTATTGGCATCTTCTGTTGTAAATCCCCTGGCTGCTGCTTCAGCCCTATCGAATAACACTTCTGCATAGCTGATGATCACTGCCGGTGAAGTTGGTGCAAAAAATAAAGAACCAGGCCGGGAGGTTTTCGCAAACCCGAGGTTATTGGCAGCACTGGTTGATAAACCGCTGGGAACCCCCACATAAGTTTTGATAGAAGTATCGGTAGGCTTGTTGGCATACACGGGTAAACGGGGATCATTTAATGCATTTAATTTATCCAGGGTAGTTTTGGCAATACGAAATTCATCCCGGGTATCAAACCAGGCGCTTACCGGGTTTTGTTGAGGAGAGGTACTGTAGACCAATTGCGCAGTTTCCGCATTACTGCCGATAAGTCCGCCTGCATCGATCAGCACTTCATTGATGGTTTGCTTTGCTTTTTCAGGTTCCCGATCTGCTATTCGAAGTGCAATCCGGAAACGTAATGCATTGGCAAACTTTTTCCAGCGATCTATTTTTCCCGAAAAAATAATATCGCCTGCAATTACATTACCAGTTGTAGTTAAAGCGGCAGACGCTTTTTTCAGATCATCCAGCAATCCATAGTACACATCTTTCTGGGTGTCGTAAGCCGGGGTAAAATTATTTTTGATATCACCAGCCTGTTTATAGGGAATATCTCCATATGCATCTGTCAGCAAACTGAACACCCAGGAACGTAAGATCAACGCTACATTCTTATAATTAACATTTGCCTTTTCGTCGGGCCATTGAATAATGGTATTGAGATTGGTAATGCTTTGTGCATAGCCGGTATTCCAAAGCGAGGTGAAACTGCTGTTGGAAAAGATATATCGATCGGGTTCGGTATACTGCACCTTCGCCCAATGCTGAATGATCAGCAAGGTTGCATTAAAGTTATTATCCGCCCCCCAATATAGATCAGAAGAGATCTTTTGCGAAGCTGTGAGCAGGTAATCCGGCTGCGGGTTCTCCGTCGCATTCGGGTTCCTGTTGATTTCAACCAGGTCCTTCTTGCATGAGACGGTCATCATCATTAGCCCTGCTATAAAAATCCTGTTTATATTTTTAGTCATTGTATTACGTTTAAAATTTCAAGTTGATGTTCAAGCCATAACTTCTTACCGTTGGATTCGTCAGATCTTCCAGACCCTGGGCATTACCATTTGTAAATGCTGTTTCGGGATCAATATTTGGCACATCCTTATGTATGATCCAAAGGTTGCGGCCAACCAGGGAAACAGTAGCGCTTACCAGTTTAATTTTCCTGATCCATTTAGCAGGCAGGTTGTAACCCAGTTTTAATTCGCGAAATTTTATATAGGAAGCACCGTATACAAATTGTTCTTCAATGCTCCTCGGCGCTTTATAATATTGCGAAGCTGGGATAATTTTTGTGTTGGCATTTCCGTTGGTGGTCACTCCTTGCCAAATCATTCCGTCATCATACACCGTTTCTCCACCAGGTGTACTACCGCCTTTTGGCAAGGCTACAGTTCCATTCTCTTTTTTATTCCCGGGATAGTAATAATATAAACCACCATGATCCGCATCCCTGCCAGGCAGGGTCATCGCCAACACACCGGTATAGCTGCCGGTTGAATTGGAACCTGCAAACAGCGATCCGCCAATGCTGGCATCTACCAGGAATGACAAATGAAAATCTCTATATGAAAAACTGTTGGTGATACCGCCTATCCAGTCGGGTGTATATTTTCCCAGCACTTTCTTATTTGGATCGGCTTGCGGAATACCGCTATTGTTGACTATAATATTACCCGCTGCATCCCGCAGGTATGCATTACCAAACAAGGTTCCATAAGCTTTATCTACCGATGCAATCACCTGTACACTCCTGTAACTACCCAATACGAAGTTCTGCAAACGGCCTTCGTCATCCAGTTTCAATACCTCGCTTTTATTGGCTGCATAATTCACATCCACATCCCATTGAAATAATTTGGTTTTGATGGGTGTAACGCCTAATTGTATTTCAATACCCTTGTTATTGATCTTTCCGGCATTCAATAGTTTTTGGGTATAACCCGTAGTAGCGCTTACGTCTACCTTTAATATCTGATCTATGCTATTAGTATTATATAAACTCACATCGAGCCGTACCCTGCTTTTCCACAGACCGGCTTCAAAACCCAACTCTGTAGAATTGGTACTTTCAGATCTCAGATCAGGATTCAGGTCTACGCCTGCAGTAGTTAACTGCGGATTCCCATTAAATGGTGCATTAAAGTTGTAGGTATTGATCAACTGATACGGATCAGCATCTGCGCCCACCTTTGACCAGCCGCCACGAATGCGGGCAAAGCTCAATACAGAACCTTTAACATTAAACGCTTCTGACAGCACAAAACTGGCATTTACAGAAGGGTAATAATAAGACAGGTTTTTGCCCGGCAACGTTGAAGAGCGGTCGTTACGGGCCGTAACATTCACGAAGGCATAATTTTTATACCCTAGCTGTGCCGATGCAAATACACTGTATGTTTTTAATTTGGAAAAACTGTTAGAAGAAATCAGCGGGTCTCTTGAATTGGCAAGCGTGTACACATTTGTTACGGCCAGTCGGGGCGCCTGTTGGTCATTCTCTTCACTATATTTCGATCGTATATTGCCACCTGCCAGTACATCAATACTAAAATCCTCATTTAAATTCCTATTATACCGCAGCGTTGCCTCTGTATTATTTTCATTCACCGTATAGCCGGTTTCCTGATAAGAGCCATATGGCGTTCCATTGGTACCATAAGCTATGCGAATTTTCCGCCGGTCATTGTAATAGTCATTGCCAGTGCGCACGCTGAAATTCAGCCCGTCGATAATCGCATAGTCCAGTTTAATAGCCCCTATGAAACGGTTGCGTCGCTGGCTTACGGTATTCTCATACGCTACCCAAAATGGATTGCTATAATAACTGTTGTTCCAGTTAAAAGTGTTGCCATCGGCATCTTTATAATTGCGCAATTTTTCAATGTCTACCTGACGGCCAAACCAGGTAAATTGCAACATAGTGCTGGAAGCTCTTCTTCCGCCTGCACCGGGAAGGTTTGGTGCATTAGAAACTATATAATTGGCATTTGCACTAATTTTTACCTTGGGCGTCACGGTAAACTGCGCATTAAAAGTGATATTGTTCTTACGAGCTTCACTATTGGGTATGACGCCTGATTGCTTTTCATTGCCGAATCCGATGCGGTAATTATAACTGTCACCTGCACCTTCCAATGCTATACTGTTGTTGAGGGTAATACCTGTTCTGAAATAATCCCTAACGTTATCGGGATGCGCTTCAAATGGTACAGGTGTTCCATTGGAGTAGAACTGCGGGATCAGTTGGCCGTCTAGTCGGGGTCCCCAGCTCTCATCTACTCCATCGTTAATACCCCCACCCTTTCCGTCTACATAACTGAATTTCCCTTCTGAACCCTGACCAAAAACATTCTGGTATTCAGGCAGGATCAACAGGCTCGACAATGTCGTATTAGAATTAATCGTTAAACCCAGACCCTGCTTTTTTCTACCAGTTTTGGTTTTGATAAGTATAACACCATGGGCTGCTCTTGAACCGTACAGGGCTGCGGCATTGGGTCCTTTTAGAACGCTTATGTTTTCAATATCTTCTGCATTCAGATCGGCAATAGCGTTGCGGTAATCCCGGGAACCACCGGCGCCCAATTGCGAGTTGTCAACCGGGATATCATCTACGATAAACAATGGCTGGTTATTGCCGGCAATAGAGGTTTCTCCACGAATGATGATACGCGATGAACCCATATCGCCCTGGGTATTGGTAACGCGCACACCTGCCACCTTACCGGCAAACGCATTTACCAGGTTCGATTCCTTTGCCTCGGATATATCGGCCGACTTTAATTCCTGCGTTGAATAACCCAACGATTTCCGCTGCCGCGATACACCCAGTGCCGTAACAACCACCGCATCGAGCGATTTGTCAGCAGGTGATAACTCAATTACCAGGTGATTTGTTAATGAATCTATCACTACCTGCTGTGGCTCATATCCAATATAGGAAATGGTTATCAGCGTACCCCCGGTAACCGAAATGGAAAAATTACCACTGGCATCGGAGACACTGGTATTATTAATGGCATTGCCCAGCACCGTAACACCAGCAAGTGGTAAACCCGTTGTTTTTGACTTAACAACGCCATTCACCGTTCTCGTTTGTGCAACAACCAATGCGGGCAACAGCACAAAAAGGATGAAAGCAAAAAATGTAATAATCCTTGTCATTTTTATATAGTTATAGATTAGCAGTAAAGAAATATCACCTACCGTTCAGACAATAGAAAGCCATGCCTCCGGCGATGAAAGCATTATAACAATCAATCATTTCAGGGAAATAAATCAGCAACAACACGGGCTGCAGCCCGCACCAGATGGATATAACCGGAATATTTTTACAAATACCCTTTTATGTTGGTAAGAATAAGCCATACCAATGCAAAAGCGTTTAGTTATTACAATCAAATTAATTGTAAAATGTATTGTGACAGGACAAAGATAAACCCTGTAAAAGTATTGTCAAAATTAATCTACTTCTTTAGTAGGGTTATAGTTTTAAAAAACAAAAGCAGACGAAGTGATACCAATATCACCTTGTCTGCTTATCATGTGGGAATAATTTGAAGCCGTTATAACCTGTTTGCCGGTGTGCTGATCGATCCAGGATGGCCTGTTAACTTCTACAAATACCTATTTCAATTTTCTTCAATAAGTACACCTTTAACGTTTGGTCAGGTTTAAAAAGAAAACATCGTTTTCGCGAATTTCCAGTTCTTTGGAAAAAGGAACTCCGACTTTTACAGTAATAATCTCTTTAGCAATGGGTGAGCCATCGTTTTGCTTCTTTATCTGTTCTACCTGTTGTCTGGTAAGTTGTGCAGGCCTTCCCATAGCGAGATAAGTAGCATAAGCATCGTTGCTACGATAACCAACATTATAAACTTCGAGAGCATAATTACCCGCAGGCACATTGGCAATATTTATTTTTAATTTTCCTTTTGATTTGGAAGGTAGATCTCGGATATAATACGCCTGGTTGTTTACTGAATCGCCCGGATGCGTGTTTGTAAAATCCCATATCAACGCCTGCATTTTTCCTGTTGTTCCCCTGCAAACCCATGAGCAGGAATCGGTATTTGCCAATTCAATATTTCCCAACCGGTTCATAAACTGGTATGCATAGAATACTGGTTTATTAATGCCCTGGGTGTTCAACATGCCAAAACCTCCATGAAAAGGGGTGAATCGGGGCCCGGCTTCTTCAAAAATATCGGTGAAAACCCAATACGACATAGAGTTGGCCGCTTTACCAACCTGTTTCAATTTTTGCAGCACATACGCGGCTTCGTGATAACTGTCATGAATAGGATCAGCCGGTGTATAGGATGCACTCCATTCTGTGTAATGCAATTCCAGATCAGGTTTCGAAGAACTGGCAATTTCTTTGCGTGATTGCAGTACATCGCCACTGACACTCATGGTATTTTTATCGAGCACGGTGCCTGAGTTGCCAAATTCATCCAGAAAACCTTGCTTTACGCCATAAGCATGTGTGCTTATAAAATCTATGGGCACACTATTTTTTTTACAATAATCAATCATTTCGGTTTCCCACGCGGCACCTGCAGTTCCCGGGCCGCCTACGCGGTAAGCCGGATTGACACTTTTGATCGCTTTAGCACTATACGAGTATAATTTGAAATATTCCTCTTGTGTCCCTGCCCAGAACCCATCCAGGTTGGGTTCGTTCCAAACTTCAAAATACCAGGTCTTTACCTCTTCAGCACCGTAACGTTCTGTAAAGTGTTGGGTAAGATCCCGGATCAATGCTCTCCATTTTTCATAATCTTTTGGTGGCGTTACATTACCACGCCACCAAAAGATCGTTTTGCTACCACTTGCCAGTTGGGAAGGCATAAAGCCGAGTTCCACAAATGGCTTTATGCCGATGCTATGTAAAAAATCGAATAAAACATCAACGTACATATAATTGTACTCAGGAACTCCATTCTTATCTTCTTTATAAACAGCCATGTCATCGGTTAAAAGCCCGTGCATGCGAATGTATTTGAAACCACATTCCTTTTTTACATACGCCAATTGCTTTTGCCAATCGGCCCGAAGGCCTTCGTTTGCACGGCCGGCGCCAATGCACTCTTTAAACATGGCATTGAATGTTCCCGCTGTTTTATTGAAGTCGACATTTATCACCCGTTCCTGACTGGCCGGTTTGTTATGTTTTGCGTTTTGACCAATCAGTTTTGTCGAAATGGACGAAAGCATGATGGCCAATAAAAAAAGCGTTTGTTTCATCCATTCATATTTTTCAGAGGATCACAGATTATGATATTAAAGTCCTGCTCCACTACGCAGCGAATCCAACGCTTTCTGATCAAACACCGTGTTGTTCGTTCTATTTATAACGCCATTACCAATATCCCAGTAAAAGGGTAATAAGCCATTTGCTTTTGCCTGTTTTACAAGATATTTAAAATAATAGGACCTCGAATCCAGATGTAGATTTAAATCACTTCCTGTTAGCGTGGTACGCCGGATGGCTTCAAATTCACCCAGTATTACCGGAATGCCTTTATCCACAAATTTCGTTTTCATCATGCCGAAGAGTGAGTCTACATCTTTTTCTTCACCAAAGGTAGCGTTACGTGTATCGTCTGTAGTGGAATGATAATTTTTTCCCCAATAGTAAAACATCTTACCCCATGATTCATCCTGGGTCATGAGACAGAATTGAAAAGGATTATAGTAATGGATCTCAGCCATCATACGATTGGCAATACGATCCACAGGAAGCGCAGACATCAGTTTGTCTGTTTTCGAAATGTCTGTCGCAGGCCCCTGAACCACCAGCACACGGTATCTGTTGCGTCCGCCCGTTGATCGCACAGCATCAACAAAGGTTTGATGATAGCTCAGCAACACTTCCATTTGAGCAGCATTGTCAACATTCGGTTCATTGGCGCCGGCAAAGATCAAATGTTCGTCAAAATCACGAAAGCTTGTAGCAATTTGCTCCCAGAAAGCTTTTTGTTTATCATTGACAGAATCTTTTTTCTCCGGCGTACAGTTGTTTTCGAGCCAACCACCATCCCAATGGATGTTCAATATCACATACACATCATTGTTTACACAATATTGAACCACCTCTTTAACACGGGTTAGCCAGGCATCTTGTATTTTAGCGGTTGCTTTATCTGCATATTGATTCCAGGAACAAGGTATGCGGATAGCATTAAATCCACTCTGTTTTACCTGTTTAATAAGGTCGTTCGTAGTTTTAGGATTTCCCCATGCTGTTTCACCACCTATAGCTTCCATCGTATTGCCAAGGTTCCAACCCATTTTAATTCGGGCAGCCAGTTGGGCGGCGGTACTTCCCATACCAGTAGCATCGGCGGGTTTCGGAGACGTATTATAGCTTGAATACAAGCGGCTACGGCTAAATTGCGTAACTGACAATTGAATAGGCTCGCCATCTGCAGTAGCAATTAATAATGTTGTAGCGCGATTTGCAAATGCGGTATTTGCCGGTACAGTTATTTTTATCGTAGTGCTGCCGGCATTGCCCGTTCTTTGGCTAATTTGCAACCAATCAAGTGCATCATAGCTCTTTAGCGACCAATTGGTATTACTGGTAATAGTTACTTCCGATTCACCTCCATTTACAGTAAATAACGCTTCGGGTGAAGAGAGGGACACATTTGGAACGATAGTATCCTTTTTTTCACAAGAGAAAAAAGATACTACTATTAAAAAAAGTCCTAAAAGTTTATATCGTTTTATAATTTTCATTTGCTGTGATATTTATAGGGGAAGAGGATTTATTTAGCAAAGTAATTTAAAACTATAGTAGCCTTACCGCCACAGGCATCAGTTCTTATATATCCAATCTGCAGCTTGGTTTCTGTTAACTCAATTAATTTGAGATTACTCCATGATACAGCACAACCATCCAAAGCGGCGCTGTGAAGCGGTGTAGCACTATTTAATGTCAATGTCTTTTTATCTTTATCAAGAAAGAAAGTTCCATTTTCAGTGCCTCTTGCCGGCAGTGTGTTGTGCACTACTTTTACAAAAGGTCCACCTTTCAGGCTAAAGGTCATTGTACCATAATCAGCAGCTGGAATGCCTATCCATCCTTTAATATCATCGTATTTTGGCCACCAACTCCAACAATCACCTCCTGCCTTGGTACATTCATTTTGCCATCCATTATCGCTTCCGGAAAAAAACAATGGCCCATCAAATACCTTGCACTGTCCATTCTGGTCTATATCCCATACCCAGGTTTTTTCCTGACCAGGACCTCCGGTTAGCAAATTCCAGAAGGGATCGTTTACATATAACAGATTATTTTTGGTAACATGAATGGTAACTGTATCCAAATACACCAGCCCACCACCTGTTACAGCCGAACGGGCAATTTTATAATCCCCTATAAAAGCATAATGTATGGTATCTACGCGCCGCATTGATTTACCGGTACCATAATCCCAAACCGGTTCTACCTGGTCGGTGTGGTTGATCAAATAAACCGTATTTCCTCCGGGATCAACAGTCAGGTCCTGTACTACTTCCATGTTGATCTCCGATTTATCAGGCAACCCGCCTAAACTGTACTCTTTCTTTTTGCAAGACAGTACAGTGAATAGCGCAATAAAAACCAGCAGCGTTATTCGGTTAAAGAGTTTCATCTTTATATTATTTTAAATGATGTTGTTATTGTATTCAAATGACTCAAAAGGCTTCATTACCATCCTGCATTTTGATCCAATACATTATCCGACAAGGTGATTTGCACAGTGGGTATTTGCACCAGTCCTTTTGTTTCTGTGATCTTCGATGCCAAAATGGTTTTTGTAGCGTTCGTACCACCATTTTGAAGTATGACTGATTCTGCAATGGTTGAAGCTGCCACACTTACTCCCTGCCGAAGCAGATCCCAGTAACGAATTCCTTCTCCTGCAAATTCAAGTCTTCTTTCAATCATAATATTTGCCTGGCTCACCGTTTTCTGAATGTAGCTGGCACCAAAAGCCCGCTTACGCACATCATCAAAATACTTTTGCGCATTGGCAGAACCCAATTCAGCCGCCATTAATAATACATCGGCATAACGGATAGAAACATAATCCTGGAATTGACCAAGCATGAAGTTCACTGCACCCATTTTTTCTGCAAGGCTTTTACCTGCAGCATCAGCCATGGGCGAATATTTTTTCAGGTAATAGCCTGTATATTCCCGCTGATCTTTTTTATCGAAATTGAGCCCT
>DASUVL010001129.1:0-2851 GCA_036379015.1 Niastella sp. | reverse complement strand
CGATGGTGGCATCTGCTGCACTTTGCCAGTGCCTGTCGTTTACTACTGAACGTGGTTGATTGCTCAGTCCGTAATAAGGGCCCAGATAACCTGGATAGAGTGCACCCTGCGCATTGGTGAATCCTTTCTGTTTGGCAAATACGCAGGATAGGGACAAGGAAAATCCTTTATACGATATGCCTAGCTGCAGGCCGCCGGTAAAGACCGGATAGTTACTTACCTTATTGGGAACGGGTGGCAGATGGATGCTATCGGAAATCTTGTATACGCCCGTTGACTTATCCAAAAAGGATGCGTACGATTGCTGCCAGAGGATCGGTTGTCCTGGTTCGTAATAATCTTTATAGGGAGAATTTTCCAGCCCGGGATAAGATTGCAATTTGTTCCTGTTGGCCGCTATATTGAAGTGGGCATACCAATGTATTCGGGAACGCCGTTGCGGTGGCGCATAATCGACCATCGCTTCCACGCCGCTGTTTTCTACTTTCGCCGGCAGGTTAACAAGGTAAGTAGTTGTACCGCTCACTGTACTCACCGGGTGGTTCACAAGCTGGTTGCCGGTAATCTTACGATACCATTGGGCGGCCAACTTCAATCGCTGATCGGCCAGTAAATACAGATCGATACCTAATTCGATGCTAACAGCCTGTGCCCAGCCAAGGGTAGAATTAGAGGTGCGTGCAACCCGAAAAGTGGGTGTGCTTTGGTAGGTGCCATCACTACCGTATCCCGAGTAAATGGAATAAATGGGCAAATTTGTATAAGTTGTCAATGACGGGCTAAAGGAGGAAAGCCAGGCATAAGGGGTAGCGTTCTGGCTGCCGGTAATACCATAGCTGCCTCTGATCTTTCCAAAAGTGATCAGGGGAATTTTCTTACTCCAGGCCTCCCGGGTGAAGATCCAGCCCCATCCCACCGACCCGAAATTGCCATAGCGGCGCCCGGGCCCAAAACTGCTGGAGCCATCGCGGCGGGCAGACAGATCGATGAGGAATTCGTCGGCATAACGGTAAGATATACGCCCAAATGCCGAAATAGATTTACGTTGAGCTATATTGCTGTTATAGGAAGTGTATGTTGCCGCGGCAGGGCTGCCCATCAGTTCGTCGGAAATGTATCCCTCGGCATTGATCTTTTGCCCTTCCTGCTTGTCCGACTGATAACTTGCGCCGGCCAGCAAACCAAGATGGTGTCGCCCGTGCCTGATCTCATAGCGCAAATCAGGTTCAACATTGAGCCCGGTACTGTTGCTGTTTCCGAAAAACGCATAACGCCCGTAGTTGCGTTCGATGGGATCGATGGAGGCGGCTGGTATGGTCTCACGCTGTTTACCATCGCCTCTTAAATAACCGGCCCCTATTGTGAAGATCAATGACCGGAAAAGCTCGTATGACAGGGTGGTACGGGTGAGCAAATTAAACCGGTTGCACCAGTATAACGCCGCTAGTGTACTCAGCGGATGGCCTTGCGAACGGTTGGGTGTAGGACCTGCAGGCCTCCAGTCAACAAAGTTGATATTGCCCGATGCATCGAAAAGAGCAGGTGCATTGGGCGCCAGGAATATATAGTTTTCGGGAGGTACTATTGGCTGCCAGGAGGCAATGATAGATGCCATGACCGAAGTAGTAATTTTTAACCGGTTGCTCAGTGAATGGGTGCTAACGGTGAGCGATAGCGTGCCTTTCTCCTCCCTGAAACCTGGTTTTCCCTGAGCATGGGGATAAGAGGCTTTGAAGCTGTTGTAGCCGGCGGTGAGCCGGTAGGCAGTGCGCCCCTCGCCGCCCGACAGCGATATGCCTGTATTGTAAACCGGGGTGCTGCCCAGCAACACTTTCTGCCAGTCGGTATAACGGGTAGTATCCCAAACCAGCAGGTCATAAGAATTAGCGGCGTTGGGCGTATAGCTCGGGAAACCAAAAACATTTCTTACCGGCAACCCTGCCTGTATGGTATTGTTCCATGCTTCATGGCGCATGTCAAGGTATTGTTGGGTGTTCAGCAGTTTCAGCCGCCGGGCCTGTGTATTGACGCCGGTGTTGAAGGTAATAGTCAACGCTGTTTTACCGGGCCTGCCTTTTTTGCTGGTAATGATGATAACGCCATTGGCGGCACGTGAACCATACAGCGCAGTGGCTTCCGCATCTTTGAGCACGGTTATGCTTTCAATATCAAGTGGGTTGAGCCAGTACAATGGGTCCTGTCCTCCCCCAGCCCCCGTAATCCCTGTCATAGCGTCTATGCCAACCTGTACTATGCCATTAACTAAATAGGAGTCATTGACTGCATCAGGCGGCATGGGCAGGCCATCCAGTACGATCAGCGGCTTGCTGAGTGCAGCTACTGCATCACTTAATATGAAGCTGGCGGTAGGGGGAATTACGTTGACGCCACGGAGTTGTATATTGTATATGCTGCCGGGGTTGCTGCCGTTCTGCCGCACATACAAACCTGGCACGCGGCCGGCAAGGGCTTCCACGACATTGAGCGCCGGCGTTCTCTCGATGTCGGCTGCTTTTACCGTAGTAATATCCCCGGTTCGGAACTTTTCAGATGTAGTGCCATAAGCGGTGATCATGGCTTCGTCCAATACATTGTCTGCCAGCTGCATCACAATCAGACCGAGATCTGTTTTGCCATTTAAACCCATCCGGTGGTGCCGAAGGCCAACAAAGCTGATGTTCAATGAGTCTGTTGCCAACAGCTTTTTTACTTTCAGTGTAAAAGCCCCCGATCTGTCCGTTTGTGTGCCGGCATGTGTACGCTCCAGCACCACAGATGCCATTTGAACAGGCAGGCCCTGGATATCAAATACCCGGCCTTTAATGAGCACAGCCTTATCAATAACAAGTTC
>DASUVL010001128.1:0-22731 GCA_036379015.1 Niastella sp. | reverse complement strand
CAAGGGCAATGAATTTGTCGGGGCGCGATCACTGTTGGCTGGCAGGCTTTCAGTGTGGCCTTTAATTGCAATTAATTCATTTTCGCATGAAATGGTCTGAGTTCTTCACTTCTTCGGTAGGTAAAAAGTTAGTAATGGCATTTACCGGATTGTTCCTGATCGCCTTTCTTATTGTACACGTAGGAATCAATGCCTGTATTTTTGCTGATCTGTTCGATGACAGCGACAACGGTGAAATGTTTAATGAAGCCGCCCACTTTATGGGGTCGCATTGGGTAATACGGGCGATGGAAATAGGCCTCTTCGTTGGTTTTCTCATTCACATAGTACAGGGATACATGTTGGAAGCGAAAAACCGGTCGCGCCGCAAAACCGGTTACCAGGTAAACATGGGCAGCCAGGGAAGCGCCTGGTATAAAAAATCAATGGGCTTACTGGGAACATTGATATTACTTTTCCTCATCATCCACATTTCACATTTCTGGGTCCCTTCCCGCATTACAACGGAAACGTTAAGCGAAATAACCTACAACAACGGACTTCCCATACATAATGTATTTGCCAAGATGGTCGAAGTATTTCAAGGCAGTCCGCTTATTGTTTTATTATACCTGCTGGGTTGTTTTTCATTGGCCTGGCACCTGCTGCATGGTTTTCAAAGTTCTTTCAGAACCGTTGGCGTGCATAATAAAAAGTATGTCGCATTGGCAAAAGGAGCGGGCATCGCTTTCTCGATCATTGTCCCATTGGTGTTTGCATTGATGCCGGTTAGTATCTATTTTGGTTGGGTAAATCAATAACTAAAAGTAGATATTCACCATTGGCCCTTCACGGCAATAGCCGGCAACAATAAACGATAAACAAAAAAATAAGAAACTTAAGATATGCTTAATTCAAAAATTCCCGCAGGGCAGTTAGATCTGAAGTGGACTGATTATAAGGGACATTGCAAGCTGGTAAACCCAGCTAATAAACGCAAGCTGGAAATAATCATCGTGGGAACCGGTTTGGCCGGCGCTTCCGCAGCTGCTGCATTAGGCGAGCTGGGATATAAAGTAAAGGCATTTTGTTTTCAGGATTCACCCCGTCGTGCACACTCCATTGCCGCACAGGGTGGTATTAATGCTGCTAAGAATTATCAAAACGACGGCGACTCTGTTTTCCGTTTGTTCTACGATACTATTAAAGGTGGTGACTACCGTGCCCGTGAGGCCAATGTGCACCGCCTGGCCGAAGTGAGTGCTAATATTATTGACCAATGCGTGGCGCAAGGTGTACCCTTTGCCCGCGAATATGGCGGTTTGCTCAGCAACCGTTCGTTTGGTGGAACGCAGGTACAACGTACTTTCTATGCTGCCGGTCAAACTGGTCAGCAATTATTGATAGGCGCTTACCAGGCATTGGAAAGACAGGTTGCCCTTGGTAATGTGGAAACGTATACCCGCCACGAGATGCTGGACCTGGTGATGATTAAGGACAAAGACAAAAATGGAAATGAGATCGGTGAAGCTAAGTGCCGCGGTATCATTTGCCGTAACCTGATCACCGGTGAACTGGAAAGACATTTCGGACATTCTGTATTATTATGTTCCGGCGGATATGGCAACGTATTTTATTTAAGTACCAATGCCATGGGTAGCAACGTTACCGCTGCCTGGAAAGCACACCGCAAAGGCGCTTATTTTGGCAATCCCTGCTATACACAAATTCACCCCACCTGTATCCCCGTGAGTGGCGATCATCAGTCTAAACTTACGTTGATGTCAGAGTCGCTGCGTAACGACGGCCGCATCTGGGTTCCTAAAAAGCAAGGCGATAACCGAAAACCCAACGAAATTCCTGAAGAAGAAAGAGATTATTATCTCGAAAGAAGATATCCCGCCTTCGGTAACCTGGTACCGCGCGATGTGGCCAGCCGGGCTGCCAAAGAGCGTTGCGATGCCGGTTATGGTGTAGGATCATCCAAACAGGCCGTTTACCTCGATTACGCTAATGCGATCGATCGTTATGGTAGAATAGAATGCGGTAAGTTGGGTATCAGCAATCCTTCAAATGAAGTTATCCGCAAACATGGTGTTGATGTAGTAAAAGAGAAATACGGTAACCTGTTCGATATGTACGAAAAGATTACCGGTGAAAACCCATACGAAATACCTATGCGTATTTATCCCGCCGTGCACTATACCATGGGTGGTTTGTGGGTTGACTATGAGCTAATGACTACAGTGCCCGGTTTATATGCACTGGGTGAAGCCAACTTCAGCGATCACGGCGCTAACCGCCTGGGCGCATCGGCCCTGATGCAAGGCCTGGCCGATGGCTACTTTGTAATTCCTTACACTATGGGTAATTACCTGGCCGATGAAATAGCCACAAAAGCCATTTCGTTAGACCATCCGGCATTCGTAGAAACAGAGAAAGCTGTACGCGACCGTATTGACAAACTGATGGGCATTAAAGGCTCACAATCAGTAGAAAGTTTCCATAAGCGCCTCGGAAAGATCATGTGGGATAAATGTGGTATGGCACGTAATGAAGAAGGATTGAAACAGGCAATTACAGAGATACAACAACTGAAAAAAGAATTCTGGAGCGATGTGCGCATCCCCGGCGGTATCAATGAAATGAACCCTGAGCTGGACAAAGCCAACCGGGTAGCTGATTTTATTGAGCTGGGTGAATTGATGTGTAAAGATGCCTTGCAACGCAATGAAAGCTGTGGTGGCCACTTCCGCGAAGAATCGCAGGAAGATGGTGAAGCAAAACGCGATGATGCCAAATACAGCTACGTAGCCGCCTGGGAATTCAAAGGTGAAAGCGATTGGCAATTACACAAAGAAGAGTTGAATTTTGAAGTAGCGAAACCAACTCAGCGCAGCTATAAATAATTTTTCAAATTCTAATCTAACACGTTTATATAATGGAGCACTATACAATGAATCTTACGCTGAAAGTCTGGAGACAAAAGAGCAGCAATGATAAGGGCGGTAGATTTGAGACTTACCAGGTAAGCGATATTTCCTCTGAAATGTCTTTTTTGGAAATGTTTGATGTGCTGAATGAGCGATTGATAAAAGAAGGAAAAGACCCTATTGCATTCGACCACGATTGTCGCGAAGGTATTTGCGGTGCGTGTTCAATGTACATTAATGGCCGTCCACATGGTCCCTGGCATGCCAATACCACTTGCCAGTTACACATGCGTGCCTACAAAGATGGCGATACCATTGTAGTAGAGCCCTGGCGCGCCAACTCCTTCCCGGTATTAAAAGACCTGGTAGTTGACCGTACAGCATTTGATCGCATTATACAGGCTGGTGGATATATTTCGGTAAATACCGGTAACGCGGTTGATGCCAACGCCATGCCTGTTGAAAAAGATAAAGCCGATGCCGCATTTGCTGCTGCTGCCTGTATTGGGTGTGGCGCCTGTGTGGCCGCTTGTAAGAACAGCTCGGCCATGTTATTCCTTTCGGCTAAGGTTTCGCACCTGGCATTGTTGCCACAGGGCGAACCTGAGCGTAAATCACGGGTATTGAAAATGGTAGAGACAATGGATAAGGAAGGATTTGGTTCCTGCACCTTTACCGAAGCCTGTGAAGCGGTTTGTCCGAAAGAGATCTCTGTTACTAATATCTCCCGCCTCAACAAAGAATATATGGTTGCCGGTTTAACCGAAGATAAATAGTTTGTTTTAGTTGAAAGGTTAATAGGGTTGAGAAGTTGTTGCGTTAATATGACCATAAAGCATATTAACCTTTAAACTTATCAACCTTATTTTTTTGTGCCCTGGTTAGTGCGATCCGTATTATCAACATAATTCAGTAATTTAAACTGAATTTTAACCCCGACTGCCAGCATGGAATATAAAGTACCATCCGGAACACGTATCGGTCATGTGCATTTGAAAGTAAGCAACATCGATAAGGCGTTATCGTTTTACCAGGGATTATTAGGCTTTGAAATAATGCAACGGTATGGCACCCAAGCGGTGTTTGTATCAGCCGGTGGGTATCATCATCATATAGGACTTAATACCTGGTACAGTAAAGATGCGCCGCCCGCACCACAACGGGCCGCTGGGTTGTTTCATACGGCTATATTGTATCCAACGAGGAGGGATCTGGCAATCGTATTAAAACGGTTACTGGATGCGGGCTATCCGCTAACCGGTACGGCCGATCATGGTGTTTCCGAAGCCATCTATTTAAACGATCCTGATGGCAATGGGGTGGAACTGTATTACGACCGGCCCCGCGAAGCATGGCCCATCGATGCCGAAGGAAACCTGCAAATGGTAACCGATGCCCTCAATATGAATGAGTTGTTAGCTCTTATTTAATGTTTGCATACTATTCAATCTATAATAATACAATCCTTCTATGACTGGTATGCAACGAAAAGATTTTTACTTACTGGCTTTTCTATTCCTCATAGCACTCCTGATATTTTATCCGGTTTGTTTTACAGATTATATATATACCGACGAGGTTAACCAGCTCTGGCAATACAGGCCGGGGAGCGGGTTTATTATGTATGGCGTTCAGGGACGATGGATACCTGAGCTGATACTATCAAGGTTCTATGCCGCCATTAATACCGTACATGAAATAACCTATATGCGGGTATTTGCCTTGCTCATCTGGTTAATTTGTATACCGGTTTGGTATGTTATTATAAAACGTATAACAGCCAAAGGCCCAGGTTATGATTACCTCCCTTTTTTTACCTGTTTATACTTGGTAACCAGTTTGCCATTTGCTGTAACGGTGCAATGGGCCACCTGTATGGAATTGTCGATCGGTAATACCGCAGGATTATTATCCGGCTCTATCTGGTATCAGGCAGTCAGAGATAAAGAAAAATTATGGGCAATACCAGTAACCGCAGTGCTGGGTGCTGCAACTGCAGGGTTGCTATCGCTATTCACTTACCAAAGCACTTTTGGTTGTTTTTTGATCCCGTTTTTGTTTCATTATATCAGCGCCTATACCACCAGGAAAGAACTGGTTTTTATTAAAGGAATTGGCTTTTATTTTTTAATGTATGCGGTTTATTTTGTTCTGTTTAAACTGCTCCTTGTTGCCAATCATCTTACCAGCGACCCCCGTACAGGTATCCATATTAACCTCCCCGATAAATTGCAATTCTTTTTTTCGCAGCCCCTGAAAAGAGCATTCTGGTTCAACCTGCTGGTGAATGATGAAAACAAGCTGGCCCGGGCCATGTACAAAGTGCTGTTGGTAGGCTTGATGCTGCTGGCATTTCTCCGGTTTGGAAAAAAGAACTGGCTCTCGGCCGTAAAATATATTGTTGTGGTGCTGGTGGTATGTATGCTGTCATACCTGCCCTCCCTGGTGGTAAAGGAGAATTATTCATCAAACAGAACGTTGGCGGCTATAAATATGTGTGTATGGATCGTTTGTGCAGAAATGGTTTTGGTTGTCGTTAAAAACATGCAGCTGCGCAGAGTAATAGCCATCAGTCTTGCAGCCGTGTTGATGATCTCTGGTTGGTATAATTTCAACAAGCAGTTCCTGCAACCTGTGCACGAAGAATACATAGCCGTAAAGGACTACATTCAACAACATTACAACGAAAACATCACCACCGTTTACTTTATAAAGGCGCCCGAAGATGCATTTCGAAAAAAGTATCATATACAATCATCTATGGATGAATTTGGGGTGCCTTCTACGTTTGTAGATTGGGTACCCGACAATTTTACCCGGCAGATGGTATTCGAAAAAACTAAAAACAGGAAAACAGCCGATCAACTGACAATAAAATATTGGGAAGATGCGGACAGCTTTTCAAAGTCGGGAGAACCGGTGAGTGAAAATACCATGGTGGTGAATGTGCCTGATATAATCAATCTGGTAAAGCCATAATAAGCTATACAATTGGTATTTGAAATAACCGGAAATCGCGATCTCCCCCTCTATTATTAACCCGGATAATGTCCCACATTAGAAACAAATTAGAGCTGCTTTAAAACAACATTAGTTTTCTCTGGTAATTAAAAAAAATCTTATCCAGAATAGGGGTTACAGTCCTTTATAGGTTTTATATATGCAACTATTTTCATAACCAGAAAGGCGTTGGTTAATCAAATGTATTAACCAACAGTAGAGTGTATTGTCATAAGGCTTGCTATATATGCTACGTAAAGACTTCTACTTACTAGGGATTCTATGGCTGTGTGTGCTGTTTATTTTCCTACCTCTATTTTACAGCGATTACATCTTCATGGATGAGGCATTACAGATCTGGGGATACAACTCAATTCCAGGTTTACATATGTTCATCGATGACGGCCGTTGGTTAACGGAAATTTTGCAGGCCAGGTTATTTAAGATGGCTGATACCATCCATGATGTTACTTACCTGCGGTTGATCTCCCTGTTTGGCTGGCTCCTGTGTTTGCCGGTATGGTATTTTGTTATTAAAAGATTAGTTGTCAAAGTCCCTGGGTACGAATACCTGCCCTTTTTTATCTGCCTGTACCTGGTTACCAGTTTGCCTTTTATTGTATCAGTGCAATGGGCAACCTGTATGCAGTTTTTTATTGCAGATACTGCTGCATTATTATCCGGTGCTGTTGTTTTGATTAACATTCGCGACGGTAAGAAGTGGGCTATAGTCGGCCCTATGGCTGTTGTAACGGCCTTGTTGTTTGGTGTGGCATCGCTTTTTTTATACCAGGGAGCATTCGCCTGTTTTCTGATCCCGTTCCTGATCCATTTTATCAATCCATTTAATTACAAAAAAGACTCCGTATTGATAACTGGATTTGTGGTTTACTTCCTGGTATATGCTGTTTACTTTGTGTTATATAAATTAAGCTTTAGCCTTTTAGACATTTCGCCCAATTCCCGCAATTCCTTGTACATCCATCCCTGGGAGAAAATGAAGTTCTTCCTGGCGCGTCCATTGGAAAGAAGCTTCCGGTTTACCTTGTTAACCTATGAAGACAGCAACATAGCAAAAGGGTATTACCTGCTGATGTTGGTGAGTTTGAGTGTTTTAACCTTTATCCGATTTGGTATAGCAAAGTGGTGGCATGCCGTTAAATACCTGGCCTGCATTGGGTGTATTTGGGTAGTCTCTTATTTGCCGGCTTTATTGATTCACGAGAGTTATGCCTCTAACAGAACACTCATGGCCCTAAACTTATGTGTGTTCATCGTATGCCTGGAAATGGCAGTATATTTCATTAAAAGCAAACGCTTTCTGCAAATAGCAGGTGTTGCCATAGTCGTATTTTTCGTTTTCTGCGCCCGGTATAATTTTCAAACGGTATTTCTGCAACCGGTGCAACAGGAAACAGCAGCCCTTAAAAATTATATCAAACAGCATTACCACAACGGCATCACTACCATTCATTTTATCCGGCCGTCAGAGGATTTCATGGCCGAAAAGTACCAGGTAAACCGGTCAATGGATGAATTTGGGGTGGGCTCCAGTTGCTGGGAGTGGGTACCTGTATCGCTGACCAAACAACTGATTTATGAAGCTACAGGCGACCGAAAACAGGCCGCACGGGTGGTGGTAAAACAATGGGCTGGCACAGAAGCCTGTCTCCGCTCGGGAGAATTAATACCCAATACTACCTTACTGGTTGATGTACCGGCAATTATGAATTCGGTGAAACCGTGATTTTTTAAAGGAACATTGCAAATTCATAATTCCATATTCAGCATTGTTTATCGTACCTTTGCCGCTTCAAAATTTTTGCGCACGTATGATAACAGTGAATAATGTGACCCTATCGTTCGGAAAACGGGTATTATTCGATGAGGTAAATCTTTCCTTCAGTAAAGGCAATTGCTACGGAGTAATTGGCGCCAATGGTGCCGGAAAGTCTACTTTTTTGAAGATTTTATCGGGTGAAATTGAACCTAATAAGGGAACCGTTGATATAACACCTGGCGAACGTATGGCTGTGTTAAGCCAGAACCATTTTGAATTTGACGAATGCACTGTTTTGAACACAGTGTTGATGGGGCATAAAAAGTTGTGGAAAGTAATGCATGAGCGGGATGCGATTTATGCCAAAGCCGACTTTACCGAAGAAGACGGTATTCGCGCTGGTGAGCTGGAAGGGGAGTTTGGCGAAATGGGTGGCTATACTTGCGAAAGTGATGCCGCCAGTATGCTCAGCGAACTCGGTGTTAAAGATGATGTACATCAGCTGTTGATGAAAGATATCAGCCCAGCCATGAAAGTACGCGTGTTGCTGGTTCAGGCCTTATTTGGTAACCCCGATATCCTGATCCTCGATGAGCCTACCAACAACCTGGATGTGGTAACCATCTCCTGGTTGGAGAATTTCCTGGCCGATTATGAGAACATCGTTATTGTAGTATCGCACGATCGTCACTTTCTGGATGCCGTGTGTACCCACGTAGCCGATGTTGACCGCCAAAAGATCAAGATCTATACCGGTAACTATACCTTCTGGTACGAAAGTAGCCAGCTGGCTGCCCGTCAGGCGAGCGATAAGAATAAAAAGACGGAAGACAAGCGCAAGGACCTCATGGAATTCATCGCCCGGTTCAGCGCCAATGCCTCCAAATCAAAACAGGCCACTTCCCGTAAAAAAGCCCTCGAAAAACTGGTTATTGAAGACATTACGCCTTCAAACCGGAAATATCCTGGGATCATATTTAAACAGCAACGTGAAGTAGGTAACCAGATCTTGAACGTTGAAAAATTATCGAAATCGGTAGAAGGCAAAACGTTGTTTGCCAACATCAGCTTTACAGTAAACAAAGGCGATAAAATTGCCCTGGTAGCCGATGACCAAATGGCCATTACCGCCTTTTATGAGATCATCAATGGCGAAGCGAAGGCTGATAGTGGTAAATTCGAATGGGGCGGCACCGTAACAAAAGCTTATTTACCCAACGATAACTCAAAATATTTCACAACCGCTTATAACTTGATGGATTGGTTACGTCAATATGTACCACCACACGTTACAGATGTTGATGAGCCTTTCCTGCGTGGCTTTTTAGGTAAGATGTTGTTCAGCGGCGATGAGATCATGAAAAAAACATCGGTACTTAGCGGAGGAGAGAAAGTACGTTGCATGGTCAGCCGTATGATGTTACAGGATCCCAATATGGTTATCCTCGACGAACCTACCAACCACCTTGACCTGGAATCAATTCAGTCATTCAACGAAAGCATGACCAACTTTACTGGTATTGTAATGCTTTCATCGCATGACCACACATTTATGCAAACCGTTGCCAATCGTGTTATTGAGCTTACACCTAATGGCGCTATCGATAAGCTGATGAGCTTCGATGAATATATCGAAAGAAAGCAGGCCAATAAATTACAAATGGCATAATAAATATTGGTAAAATTTTTAAAGCATGCCACAACTCCGGTTGTGGCATGCTTTATTATTTTAATACCAGTAGTAGTAGTAGTAATAAATATAATTATCTTGCTATTGGTTACACACCTGGATCAGACATCCTTTACTTTTTAATGCGCCATTATGAGTTCAACCGGCTGGGATAAATTCTGGAAAGATCAACGGCAGTCGTTTTATGCAGTCATGAAGATTGCAACTGGTTTTTTTGTATCGCAGATAGAGAAGGTATACCATCTAAAACCAACCGACGATATTTTCGATTATGGGTGCGGACCTGGTTTTGTAGCCGATTCGCTGGCAGCCAAAAACATTAGAACAACCGGGGCCGATATCAATGAATTCTTTATAGAGCAATGCCGGAAAAATCACCCTGCTTCTTTATTTATGCTTGTTTCAACGGATATTGCTGCCAATAAAAAGATACTGGATGAACAGTTGAAGGAAAGGAAGTTTGATTTTATTATTCTATTAAGTGTAGCGCAATACCTTAAAAATGTGAGCGACCTGGAAGCGATTATCAGGCTGCTTCGTACCTATTTGAAAGAGAGCGGCAGATTGATCATTGCCGACGTGTTGGATGAAAATACCTCTTCGATGAAGGATGCGTTTGCGCTGTTTATTCATTGTATCAAAAAGGGTAGAATAGGAGCCTTTGTTGGATTTATATCTTACCTGCTATTCTCGGACTACCGCACTATTTCAAAACAAAATAAACTGCTCCAGGTTCCCGAACAGGCGATCCGCGACATGGCCAAACAGAATGAACTGCAATGCGAAAAAGTAAAAGGGCTCACCCTTCAAATCTCCCGGTCTAATTATATTTTGAGTCATTCCCCTGTAAAATCATCGGTTTAAAACAGTTACAGATCGATAAAATACCATTTCGTGCAATAAATGCTAACTTTAAGCGCTATTAAACCCTATCCAAACCAGACGTCTTTTCAGAAGATACCGTACATCTCCTCTTTTGAAAGGAACTTAAAATCAAACTAAAGGTTGTTGATCGGGAAGAACCTGATACTGTGCATTTGTTTTTCCATAGGATGGCTGCTGACTGCTGCCCAGACTCCGCGTCCGGTGGCGGCGGCGTCGAACCTGCGCAAAAAGATGGTGCCTGTAAAGCAATCCTCCATACAGCTCGATAGCCTGAGTGTCGTTCCAGGAACAATTTCCATAGCCGGTATTCCGGACAGTTTATACGATATAGATTTTGTCAATGCCCGCCTCACCTGGAAACAGCTACCCCCACTGGACAGTATACTTGTTCGTTACCGGGTTTTTCGTACCCGGTTGAATGCCGTGGTGAACCACATGCAGTATGACAGCATTATGAACAATTTCATGGGGCAGCCTTTTGTCCCCGATTATGTAGGCGTAGGAGGGGCAGATAACTTTTTCAACTTCGGTAACATTAACTATAACGGGAGCTTTGGCCGTGGGATATCATTTGGTAACAGCCAGGATGCTGTATTTAGCAGCAACCTCAATCTGCAGTTGAGTGGTTACCTGGCAGACAGTATTGAGATTGTGGCCGCTATTACCGATAATAATATCCCCGTTCAGCCCGATGGAACCACCCAGCAATTAAACGAGTTTGACCGCATCTTTTTACAGTTTAGAAAAAAGAACTGGCAGTTAAGCCTGGGCGATATTGATATACGCCAGCAACAAAGCTATTTTCTCAGCTTTTACAAACGCCTGCAGGGCATTGCCTTTGAAACCACATCAGCTTTAACTGATAAAATTTCAAACAAATCAATGCTCAGCGGTTCCATCGCCAAGGGCAAATTTACCCGTAATATACTGGAGCCGCAGGAGGGCAACCAGGGACCTTACCGGTTACAGGGGGCGAACAACGAGTTTTACTTTGTAGTGCTGGCCAATACAGAACGTGTATATATCGATGGCGTATTAATGCAACGTGGGGAAGACAGGGATTATGTGATCAATTACAATACGGCAGAGGTTTCGTTCACGCCTAAACAAATGGTCACAAAAGATAAGCGGATAGTGGTGGAGTTTGAATATGCCGACCGTAATTACCTGAACTCGAATATTTATCTCACCAACGAAACCAATTTTAATGAGAAAGTAAAAGTGAAGCTGGGATATTTTAGTAATGCCGATGCAAAAAGTTCGCCCATAAATCAAAGCCTGGATACTGATCAAAAAGCGTTTTTAAGGAATTTAGGTGATAGCATATCACGGGCCTATTTTCCCTATTCGGTAATAGATACTTTTTCAACGGGCGCCATACTTTACAAAAAAATAGACACCGTTTATAACGGCGGAACCCACGATTCAATTTTTGTATATTCAACCAATGCCGATAGTGCCCGGTACACGTTGTCGTTTATAGAGGTAGGCGTCAATAATGGGAATTACATACCCGATCTCAATGGCGCCAACGGAAAAGTATATCGTTGGGTAGAACCGGTAAATGGCGTGAGACAGGGCTATTATGAACCAGCTGTTTTCCTGGTAACCCCCAAAAAGCAACAAATAGCCAACCTGGGTGTTGAATACAACATTTCAAAAAATACCGTGCTCAATACCGAGGTGGCCATGAGTAATTATGACGTGAATACATTTTCTTCCATTGACAAAGACAATGATAAAGGGTATGCGGCCAAAGTAGATTTTAAAAACACATTACCTTTTAAAGGCTCTAAAAGAGGAATAAAGTTAAATACCGATCTTGGCTATGAATACGTAGATGCACGGTTTAAACCCCTGGAGCGTTTGCGTAATATAGAATTTACCCGCGATTGGGGGCTGCCCTTGTTGTTGACGGCTCCCGAACATGAAAATATTGTAACTGCCGGTATGCAGTTGGCCGACAAAAATGGTAATTCACTCCGTTATCAGTTTACTGAATACAACCGGGGTACTACGTTTACGGGGTTGCGGCATAGCGTCATGCATATGCAAACCATTAAAGGGTGGACGCTGAATAATCAGATAACCCTGTCGAATATTGATGCCATCAATGACAAAGGCTATTTCTGGCGGCCTACCTTTAACCTTTCACGCCAGTTTGCCAAATTGAAGAACTATACGATCGGGGGTACCTATGCGGTAGAACATAATGCTATACGCAATAAGAATAACGATAGCATGGCCATACAAAGCTTTTCTTTTTCGAATACTTCCGTATTTCTTAAATCAGATCAGGCCAAGCCCAATCACTGGGGTATAACCTGGTTTACGCGCACCAATTCGTATCCGCAGGGTGCAAACCTGGTAAAAGCTGATAAAAGCCAAAACGTAACCTTGAGTGGGGAATTATTAAAAGATCCCCGTCACCAGGTGCGCTTTACCAGCACCTACCGGAAACTGAAAATTCTTGAAAGCACCTTAAACAGCCAGTTGCCTGAGGAAAGTTTATTGGGCAGAACTGAATACCAGGTTAACATTTTAAAAGGATTGTTGAACGGAAACTTGCTGTATGAAGTAGGAGCAGGGCAGGAGCAAAAGAGAGATTACTCTTATCTGGAAGTACCGGCCGGTCAGGGCGAGTTTACCTGGATTGACTACAACAATGACGGTATTCAGCAATTAAATGAATTTGAAATAGCCCTCTTCCAGGACCAGGCAAAGTTTATTCGCATTTTTACACCAACCAATGTGTATGTAAAAGCCAATTACAATACGTTTAACTATAGCATCAATGTAAATCCACGCGCTGTCATTAATGTATCCAAAGCAAACAAGCTGCGTAAGTTTATATCGCGAATAAACCTGCAATCGTCGCTCCAGATCAGTAAAAAAGAGGTGGCGGATAAAATTGTTCAGTTTAACCCATTCGGAGCGCCAATAAACGATACCTCATTAATTACCCTTACCTCAAGCTTTGTAAATACGTTTTCGTTTAACCGCTTTAGTCCTAAATGGGGTTTTGATATTACCAACGCCCGTAATGAAGGTAAATCATTGCTTACGTATGGGTATGAAAGCCGTAAGCTGGATGACTGGACGTTGCGCACCCGCTGGAATATTACCAGGAAGTTTGCGATTGAAATGACAGGCCGTACAGGTATCAATCAACTCATCACATCCAATGCAAAGTTTGATAATCGTAATTATAAGGTCAATCAATATTCTGCAGAACCGCGGGTAACATTTACAAAGGGAACTAATTTCAGAATGGGTGTAGGGTATAAGATAAGTGATAAGAACAATGTGCAGGGCAGCCAGGAAAGGTCTAAAGCGAACTCCTTGAATACCGATGTGAAGTATAATATTTTACAGAGCACTTCTATAATGGCAAAATTCACTTATACAGACATTACTTTTACTTCAATGGATAGTATTCCAAATGCTAATTCTTCATCGTCTTATATTATTTTGGAAGGGTTACAGCCTGGTAAAAACTTTTTATGGACCCTTGATCTTACCAAAAGGCTTTCGAACAATCTTGAATTTAGTATGCAGTATGAAGGACGCAAACCAGGTACATCGCGCGTAGTACATATTGGAAGGGCTTCTATACGGGCAATGCTGTAACTAACAGGCAATAATGCCTTCATAGATATCGCGTACAGGGAATGACGCATTAATTAAAGGTAATGGCAGAACCTGTTCGGGATATTTATATTCTTCGAGCTCCCAATGCCCCTTTACATTGATACGAAATGCTTCAATGTGTATGAATTGAGAATCTATGAGAATGTATTCTTTTAATGTATAAATATCCCTGTATAACTGGAACTTTTCGCCGCGGTCGTAATTTTTTGTGCCGGGTGATAACACTTCAATGATTATGGAAGGATTTAAAATATTGTAATCGTCGTTATCAAGTGTTTTTACGGCGCCGCAAACGATGGAAATATCGGGGTAGGTAAAGAATGTATTTTCTGGTATGTGAATACGTTGATCGCTATTGAATGGTTCGCATGGTTTTCCTCGAAGTTGCTGACTTAAGAGACCGGTAAGCCGTACTACTATTCTGTTGTGCGGCACTTTGGCACCCGCCATAGCAAACATTTCTCCCTGGTAGTACTCATGTTTTTCATCAGAAGTTTTTTCATACTCCAGGTATTCGGCAATAGTTAGGCTCTTTTTGCCATAGACCACAACTGGTTCTCTTACTTCCATCCCCTAATTTATCATTTTCCCCCCGGTTAAAAAAATCCTTTCCCCCCGTTTTCCATTTATTGATTGTAATCATTTCCACAAAAAAAACATCCCGTTCTGGCTAAGCCGGAACGGGATGTTTTTCAAAAATATAATATAGTGAAAGATTATCCGAAGATGCCACCTTTCTTCAATGAACGGGTAGCTTCACCGATCTTGAAACCATTGTGGTATACTTCGATCTTGTAGTTACCAGTTTTGAAAGGACTGTTTTGTTTCCAGGCAAATTCAACGTGTTTGTTTTTGCCTTGTTCGAAATCAACAGGAACTTTTGCAGTGAATAATTTTTCACCTTCTTCACGGGTAGTGAATTTACCAGAACCCAGCGCTTCTACAGCAACAGGTTGGCCATCAGGACCGGTGATGCAAACATATACATCAGTAGAACCTGTTTGAGCGATGCGGTTAGCAACGTCCATTGCAATTACCAGTTTGTCAACTTTCTTTGCAGAGGTTGTTTCTGATTCTTTGCCACCTTTTTTCTCATTAACAGGAGTAACAGAAATGTTAGATGCGTTCAGGGTAGAAGCTACATCAACTTTTGCTGCCAGCTCATCTTTTTGAGTAGTAGTAGTTTGCAGGTCTGTAGTGAGTTTTTCTTTGTCGGCTGTTAACTGAGTTTTTTCAGTAGTCAGCGTTTGATTTTCCTGAGTTAAACGAGCAACTTCAGCTTCCAGGTTAGCGATCTTGTCATTCAGTTCGCCAATTAAAGACTGAGCTTTCTTCTTTTCAGATTCAGAAAGGCGTTGTTTTTTCAGGATGCTTCCGATCTGACCTTTTAATTTAGAAATTTCACTGGTCCTGTCGTTTACTTTTCCTTCGAGTTCGTTGTTATAACCAGTTAGAGAGTCCAGACGGGTTAAAGCAGCATCGAAGCTTTTTTGTAATTCATTCTTTGATGAATCTACTGCAACGTATTGTGTTTGCAGTTGCGTGATCTTTTGATCAGACTTGTTTTTGTCCCATAAAAAGTATCCCCATGTTCCAAGAATACCAACGGCTAATAAACCGATGATCAGGTTTTTTGAATCGCGTTTTGGTGGATTACCTTGTGGACTAGCGGATGGATAATTGGTTGTACTCATAATAAGTGTATGTTTATTTTGAAAGGTTATAAAATCGGGTTCAGTATTTAGTTTATTTGGGTTAGTTGTTCCTATTGGGTTTCGCATATGGGTTTGACCAAAACCATGCCAGAATTTGGCAATTAACCCTTCCAAAAGCCGTGAAAAAACGCTGAAAGGTAGTAGAGTATTGTGTTACAGTTTTGTATAAATCGTTATATGTCATGGCTTTTTTTGTGGTAATATTGCAAAGTTTAAACCACGATCAAAATTCATGTCAGCAGAAAAAATTATATCCGACTGGAAAAAAAAGCTGTTTAAACCCGTTTACTGGCTCGAAGGCGAAGAAGATTATTTTATAGATAAAGTGGTGCATTATGCCGAGCATAACATTTTAACGGAATCTGAGGCGGGTTTTAATTTGACCGTTTTTTATGGTCGGGATGCTGACTGGACACAAGTGATCAATGCATGTAAAAGATATCCCATGTTTGCCGAAAGGCAGGTAGTTTTACTAAAGGAAGCGCAACATATGCGGGATATTGACAAGCTGGAATCGTATATCGCGCAACCATTATCATCCACTATTTTTGTTGTATCGTACAAAGAAAAAAAGGTTGATGGCCGAACCCAACTGGCAAAGCTCCTTAAAACAAAGGCTGAATTGTTTACTACCAAGAAAATGTACGATAACCAACTGCCTGACTGGACTAATGAAATGGTAAAGGCAAAAGGGTTTACCATTTCGCAAAAAGCGGTATTGTTATTAGTAGATCATATTGGGAACGATCTCAGCCGTATAGATAATGAAGTAAATAAAATGCTGGTGAACCTGGGCACCAGAACCAACATTACCGAAGATGATATTGAAAAGTATGTTGGGGTGAGTAAGGAATATAATCCTTTCGAGTTGCAGTCGGCCATGGCTGCCAAAGATCTGTCTAAAGCCATGCGCATTATTCAGTATTTTGAAGCCAACCCAAAAGCAGCACCTATACAATTGGTATTACCAACACTATACAACCTGTTTAGTAAAACGTACATGATCTTTGGGCAAAGCAGCAAGGATGATAAAACCATTGCAGCCAATATAGGGGTGAATGCCTGGTTCGTAAAAGACTATTTACTGGTGGCCCGCAACTATGGTTATAACGGTGTTGAAAAAGCGTTGTTGCTGTTGCATCATTACAACCTGCGTAGCGTAGGTGTAAATGATATTGGATCATCCGATGCCTCTTTGTTAAAGGAAATGGTGGCGAAGATGGTGAATTAATTAGCTAATGTGATGATGTGATAATGTGATAATGAATACAGTTGCAAGGCGTTTTTCAATTATCAAATTATCGAATTATCATATTATCACATTATCCCCCCAGTACCCGCAACGTGTCTTCCTTATCTTTTGCCAGTTGTTCTACCAGGGCATCAAGGCCATTGAACTTAACTTCACTGCGCAGGTATTTTTTGACGTATACCCGAAGGGTTGCGCCATAAATGTCTTCATTGAAATCAAAAATATTTACTTCAATAACACGGTCGGTACCGCCTATTGTCGGACGTATGCCAATACTCATCATACCTTTAAGGTGTGCATGGTCAACGGTCAATGGTGAATCTGCGGCCGGTTGTTTATTGCCTGTTGCCTGTTGCTGATTACTGTTTGCCACCTCCGGCTTCCGACTTCTGATTTCAGCTTCTACCGCATAGATGCCATGGCCGGGTATAAGCTTTTCTTCGTTTTCAATACCCAGGTTGGCGGTTGGATAGCCGAGGGTACGGCCCAATTTATTACCATCTATGACCGTTCCTTCAAAAAAGAAATCATACCCCAGCAAAGTATTAGACCGTTCAATATTGCCTTGTAACACCGCTTCGCGGATGCGGGTTGAGCTAACAGTGTTATCATTGATCACATGGGCCGGTATTTCCATCAGATTAAAACCAAGCCGGGCGCTGTATTCTTCCAGTAATTTAAAATCGCCTTTGCGGTTTTTACCAAAGCGATGATCGTACCCAATGATAACCGTATGTGGATGAAATTTCTCAACCAGGAATTGTTCAATATAGGCTTCCGGGCTTTGTTGCGCAAAAACATCGGTAAAAGGCACAACTACCAGGTGATCGATGCCATTTTTATCGAGCAGTTCAATTTTTTCGTCAATCGTATTGATCAGCTGAATACCTGGCTGGCCGGTAACGATCACTTTTCGGGGGTGCGGATGGAAGGTGATAATTACCGTTTCCCCACCAATGCGGGCTGCCTCCCGTTTCAATTGCTCCAGGATGCTTTTGTGCCCGGTATGCACTCCGTCGAACGTACCGATCGTAACTACAGCCTTTTGAAAGGCCGGAATAGTATCTATAGAATAGTAAACTTTCATAAATGCGGTGCGAAAATACAATCTGAAGTCCGAAGTAGGAAGTAAGATGTCAGAAGTCCGAAGTCTGAAGTTCGAAGTCGGAAGTCGGAAAAAGCAGAAGTACGAAGTAGGAGGTAGGAAAACCCGAAGTAGGAGGTAGGAAGTATGAATTTTATATGCGGAACTGCCGGCAATTATCGGGCAGCCTGGAAATTAGGACTTTTCCTACCTCTTATTTCTTACCTCCTACTTCATTTCATACCTTTGCCGCTTCAAATAATAAAATGAGTTTATATTCACAACGGGGTGTTTCGGCCCAGAAAGAGGAAGTTCACAAGGCTACGGAAAAACTGGATAAAGGATTGTATCCCTTTGCATTCTGCAAGGTTTATCCCGATTACCTGACCGGCAATAATGACTGGGTGAATGTAATGCACGCCGATGGCGCCGGAACCAAAAGCATCCTGGCTTATTTATACTGGAAAGAAACCGGCGATCTGTCGGTTTGGAAGGGCATTGCCCAGGATGCCGTGGTGATGAACCTCGATGACCTGTTGTGTGTGGGTATAACTGATAACCTGTTATTTTCATCAACCATCGACCGTAATAAAAAACTGGTGTCCGGCGAAGTGCTGGAAACAGTGATCAACGGTACCCAGGAATTATTTGATTCGTTAAAACAGTTTGATGTAAATATTCATTACCTGGGTGGCGAAACAGCCGATGTAGGGGATGTGGTACGTACTATTGCCGTTAATGGCACTATGACTGCCCGCTGGCCTAAAAACAAACTGGTGACCAACGAAAAGATCCAGGCCGGTGACGTAATTGTAGGGTTCAGCAGTTTTGGACAAACCGTTTATGAAACCGAATACAACAGCGGCATTGGCAGCAACGGCCTTACCAGCGCCCGCCACGATGTATTAAGTAAATTCTACGCAGAAACATTCAAAGAATCATACGAGAACAGCCTGGCCGATGAAGTGGTATATATCGGACCCCATCGCATGACCGATATGGTGGGCAGCGAAAAACACCAGGTGGGTAAATTGCTGTTGTCGCCCACCCGCACGTATGCGCCATTATTGAAAGTATTTCTCGAAGATCATTTTGACGCCATTCACGGCCTCATTCATTGCAGCGGTGGCGGACAAACGAAATGCATGAAATACCTGCCCGGGAACTTCCGGGTTATAAAAGATAATTTATTTGAACCGCCCATCATCTTCCAGCTCATACAAAAAGCCTCCGGCTCCGATAAGCGCGAAATGTACCAGGTGTTTAACATGGGCCATCGTCTTGAATTATTTACCGATGCCGCTTCGGCCGGCTTATTCATTGATGCCGCTCAAAAACTCGGCATCGATGCGCAGGTTGTAGGCCGTGTGGAGGCAGCTGATAAAAAGGAACTGATATTAAAAGTAGCCGGAGAAGAGATCGTTTATTAAAGTACTTCGATCCCCGCATCCCTGTACGGCTTTAATAACGGATCATCGGGCGATAGCTCGGTTATGATCATGTGAATTTTACTGATATCACAGATATGTATCGGTTGCAGGCTGTTGATCTTTTCGGCAATGCTGAGGCAAACCACTTTTTGCGATGATTCTATCATGGCTTTTTTCAACTGTACTACATCCCAGTCGCTATCGGTGATCCCATCTTTTAAACTAATGGCGTTAACACCTAAAAAGCACAGGTCGGCACGTATTCTTTTAATTTGAGTGATAGCCTCTCCGCCGGTTGTTATTTTGGAGTTTTTCGACACTTTGTCGCCAATGGCAATTACTTCTACCGAGGGGTGCTGCATATATTCCAGGATGGCAGGTATACTTCCCGAAACAAACGTAGCTTTTAACCGGGGCGGTAAAGCCCGGGCCATTTCAATAATAGTGGTGCCGCCGGTGGTAAGCACAAACATGCCGTCATGTACAAGTGACGCTGCTTTGTGTGCTATGGTCTTTTTGTGGTCGTGCGAGTATACATGCGAGGTGGAATAATGCACCTGGCTAAAGGAATGTGACAAAGCGCCCCCATGTACTTTTATGATCTTTCCCTCGTCGGCTAGTTCCTGCAGGTCGCGCCGGATGGTATCTTCCGATACGTTCATATCCCTGCTTAGGTTAGATGACATCACTTTATTGTGAAGGTTCACCTGATGCAAAATATAGGCTTGGCGTTCTTTTTTTAACATGTTCTTGAAGGGGGTAGCATTTATTTATGGGGGGAAAGCTATAGAAAATCCTGTATAAAATTTGTAAAAATTTAGTGGAAACTTTCGTGTTGCAGAACGCATATGGAGACTGGAATTAAAACAGGGGCTCACTTTCCGTATGGTAAGGAGCCCCTGTTTATATATCAAAATCCCTATTTATGCTGTAAGCGGTGGCTTTTTAGCTGGTGGAAATTAACATTGCCTTTTCTCCACGTGGAAATGAACCTGGAAAAAGTATTGTGGAGACTGTGGCGTGTAACCCGATAAATTGGGTTTTTTATCAAACGCTTTTTTCACTTCATCCTGTAATACTTTCATCATGGCGTCTTGCGAAATTGCACCAGTGGTTGGTGTATCTGTTACAGATGGATAGCCTACGGTTATCACTTTGTTTATCTGTTTGGCATCAGCAGGTGCCTTTTCATATAATTGAAAATTGCTGATGTCGCCGTTGTTATCAACAGCCAGCGAAAAGTATACAACGCCTTCCGTATTATTGGCCAACGCCAATTGGGGATAGCGGACATTGCGGCAATAATGTGCTGCGATCTTGGCGATTATGGGGTCGTCTTTTGATTGCATGTTGGGTTCCTGAACAGGAGTTGTGAGGGCAACGGGCAATGCAACGCTGGTTGGCATTGCTTGCGTGGCCGGGGCTGCCTTTGGTGCTGGTTTTTCAACCGCAGCATGTTGGGCAACCGGTTGTGGTTTTGGTACGTGCTGGTTAACAGCCACTGCAGGGTTGTCTTTATACTTCACAATACCTTCCAGTATTTTTTTGGCAATGGTTTCCTGGTTGCTGCTGTTGCTGATAAATACAAGGTCCTTATCGTTTGTAATATATCCGCATTCGATCAACAGGGCGGGGCAGGGTGATTGTTCCAGCACCCAGATATTTCTTTGCTTTTGAAGCAATGTTGTATTGGTTGCATATATTTTGCTTAACTCCTGCACAACAGCACTCCCTAATTGCTTGGCTTTTTGCGTATTGCTATTGTCTTTATTCGATAGAAAGATCTCAAAGCCACTATCGGGATGGGTATTTTGCCCATCGGTTGCGGAGACATGAATGGCAACAAACAGATCGGCTTTAGCTGTTTGGGCCAGTTCTGTCCGGGCTTTCAATCCATCGGCAATTACACTTGTATTACCCGGTAAATTGTCGCCGGTGCGGGTCATTACAATGTTAATATTATAGGAGGGGGCCAGCTGTTGAATTTTCTGACTTATCTGCAAGGCAAGGTCTTTCTCCTTCACTTTACCATCAATACTGCTTGCACCTGCGTCAATTCCGCCATGGCCGGCGTCAATAACCACCGTAATTGGTTTTAGGGCAGCACCGGAGAAATTGATCTTTGTTGCGGTATTGGTTGACGATCGTTGCGCGTACAATGCGATGGTGCAGAAAAGAAAGGCTATAACAGGCAGCGCCATTAAGCGGCTGCGATAAGTAATCCTGGCTGACTGGTTGTTTGTTATCATGGCTATACGTCTTGTTATATGGTTTTGAAAAAAATAATTGGAAATGGGAATATGATTGGCCTTTAGTGTTTGCAGTACAAGTAATTCGGCATACGCATAGCGGTCGCTATCTGAAATGGCATACTGGTCGGCCAGGAATTCATGAATGGCCTTCATTTCCTTTTTAAGCAAATGAAAAAATGGGTTGTACCAAAAAAAGGCGGTTATTATTTCCGTGAGAATAATATCGGAAGAATGTTTTTGCTGTACATGGAACAACTCGTGGCGAAAGATCTGTTGACCATCCCGGCTATTGAAGGGTAGGTCCTTGTTCCAGAAAATTGACCGGAAAAAGGAAAATGGTGTTCCGGGCTCCAGGGTTGTAAAGAATTTTAGCCCGCCGATGTGTTCAAATGGATATTGTTTCGAAATTCGCCTGATATACAACAACGACCTTATTAATAACCAAAGTAACATAGCTACCCCCAGTGCATATAAAAGGTAAAACATGTTCTCTGCGCTAAACAGCCGGGCCAAAGCACCAGGGCCTTCATTTAAACTCTCTTCTTCTCCATAATTTACGGTCAGCACTTCCAGCGTTTGATATAAAGCCTGGTTTACAGCGTTTTGCGGTTTATTCCAAACTGGTATCCTGATAAAAGGTAATATTACAGACAGCAGTAATGTAGCCTGCAGGTAAAAACGGTTATAATGGTGAAACCGCCTGTTACGTAAAAAGAGCCAGTAATATCCCAGCAGAATGCCGGAACACAGCATAACTTTTCCCAGGTACAGCAAAAAGGTCATTGATTATTGTTTTTGGTGTTTTTGATTTGTTCAAGCAAAGCCTCCAGATCTTCCTGGCTAAGTTTGTTATCGTTCACAAAATGGGAGAGTAATTTGGCCGGTGAGCCTTCAAAATAGCCTTTTACCAGCTGGTTAATGCTTTTCTTACCATACTCGGTTTTACTAACTGCAGGCTTGTACAGGTTATTGCGCCCTTGCACTTCAAAGTTCACGAACCCTTTATCAATCAATATTTTAAGAATGGTAGCCACCGTGTTGGAATGGGGTTTGTGCTCCGTCATTTTATCCATAATATCC
>DASUVL010001127.1:0-19560 GCA_036379015.1 Niastella sp. | reverse complement strand
AACATAGCAGGTAAACCGGCATCGGGCCCTTTTAAAATGCCAATATGGTTTCCGTTCGATTTACCGTCTCTGTCGGTACCTGAGTACCAAAAGCTGCCCGTAGGGCTCGACACTACGTCATAGTTTTCATATCCCAGGCGGTTTGCGCCGGTAGCGGGATATTGATAGTAAATAGCCTTACCCCGACCATTATCAGAAAGTGTATGACCGTCATAAAAACCAAATATAAACGTGTTAGGCATCCAGGCTTTATTTGCGGCAGATCCGGTGTAACCATATGCCCAGGTATTCCATGCCGGGTTTTGCTTTCCATTATCGCGTACATATACGGGATCAATTAATGCATCGCTTGTTATGAATCCGTCTGAGCTAAAAGTTGAGTTTGAGAAAGTGACCTTTCCCCTTCCACGTATCAGCAATCTTAATTTAATGGTATTGGCAAATTGTTTCCACTTTGTTAGATTGCCTGCAAACAATACATCAGAGCTGCCCAAAGGAGTAACACCGGTAGATGTTTGATTTATAGTGGCAATCGCTTTATCTAACTCATCTGCCAGGCTTTTATAAATTGTTTTGCCGTCTGTATACGCGGGTGTTAGTTTTTTTACGCCCAGTAAAGCTTCTTCATAAGGAACATCGTTAAATGCATCAACCAGTAACTGAAAATCATATGCTTTCATGATTTTGGCCACCGCATTGAAGTAATTGTAGGCTACTATTCCTTCAGATTTATCAATGATAGTCTGGTAATCTTCGAGGTTATCGTACGTGGCTCCCCATAAACCTGAACCCGTAGTTGTAAAATTGTAAGTGATCGATTCACCGAAACCACCGTAGCCACCGGCATTGGCAGCATATCCTACAATTTGCGAACCATATGTGTTATATCCATTGATAGCGCTGGCGGTATTTACAAGGGCCTGAGGCAATATCAATTCGGGTGTGGCCGATGTAGCATTATTTGGGTTTGTATTTATATCGAGGTATTTTTTACAGGATGTGCCCAACACCACCAATCCTACACTAATACCGGCAATTATTTTTCTCATACTTAATTATTTTATGCGCCCGGATACGACAGGATTCATCTTTTACCCGGGTAACTGTTTTTAAATTAAATTTTACCGATTAAAATTTCAGTGAAATGGTTGCTCCATAAAAACGCGATGGAGGAGCCGAATTTAAACCGGTAATACCAACACCATTGTTATCGTTTCCTGCAGTACTGTATTCAGGATCGGTATATAAATTATCCTTCGCCATTATTAAAAACAGGTTACGGCCCTGTACACTTATGGTAGCATCTTTTATTACTTTGGTTTTTCCTAAAATGCTTGCCGGAACCCTATACGAAAGAGATACTTCTCTCAGTTTCCAGAAAGAACCGGATGTTACATAGTTTGAGGTTACATCGCGGTTAATACCGTCTGTCCAGAAGCCGTTATTTCCATTTCCATTAGCAATGGCAACAGTAGTATTTGTGATATAAGTGCCGGGCTTACTAGGATCTTCATATACTGAATTGGGGTAAATAAAGCTTTCACGGTCATACACAGCTGTGCGGTACCCTGTACCTGACCAATCCATTTCGGGGCCCATAGAATTAAAGATCTTATAATCGCCGCGATGCTCAAATAAAACAGAGAAATGAAAGTTTTTAAAACTAACACCGGCGTTTAAACCAAGGCGGTGACGGGGTGTGGCATTTCCGAGAACAACTATTTCAGATGTTTTTGTGGGCAGTCCCGAAGTACGATCTACAATAACATGGCCTTCTTTATCTCTTATATAATCATAGCCCATGATAACAGGAAAAACCTTCCCGGCTACAGCATAAGAAGAACCGCTACCGCTTCCCGACAAGTACAATTTTGGCAGATCGGCACTTATAAAATTAACCATGTTATCCTGGTATGTATAATTCCCGCCAACGGTTACTTCCCAGTCTTTTGTTCTAAGCGCAACTACATTTGCAGTTACTTCAATACCCTTTGATTCTGTTTGTCCGGTATTTGTTAACAAACCGGTAAAGCCAGTTGCGTTCGAAACGCTGGTGTTAACTGTTTGATTATCGGTTTTTGAATCAAAATAAGTAAAGCTGGTTGTAATACGTTCCTGCAGGGCACTTAAATCAAAACCAAATTCATAACCTTTTGTGAATTCAGGAGTAAGGTTATTACTAACAAGGCCGTTGCCTACTGTATAACCGGCAAGGCTTCCATATGGGAAACCATTGGTAGAACCAAAAGTGGGTAATAAATAATAAGCACCAAAATCTGTTGAGTTACCCAAATTTACCTGTCCTACTTTCGACCAGCCACCACGTAGTTTGAGGTAACTAATGGGGCTATATTTAATAGCATCGATAACCTCACTGGCAATAAAAGAAACGTCTACTGAAGGATAAAAGAAAGAACGGTTTTCAGGATTCAGTATAGAAACCCAGTCATTGCGACCTGTAGCATGAAGGAAAAGAAAGTCTTTATAACCGATGCGCAGATCTCCATAAACACCAACCTGGCGGGTCTTATAAATTGAATCTTTGGCGCCAGGTGTACCTACCCCATTACTAACATTATATAAATCGGGAATAACCAAACCATTTGCCGAAACACCCTCATATTTTGACTGATTCTGCGTAAACTGAGCGCCGGTAGTTAAATTAAAGCTGAAGTCGCTGACTTTTTTATTTAACTGAGCATATATATCGGTTATAAGATTAGTAGCATATCCACTTCCATCGCTAACAGAAGCAGAAATATCTGATTTTGAACTTTGATCAGTATGTTCGGCATAATCGGTATAATTAAATGCCCCTACCGTATTTTTATAGGAGTAATTGCGGGTAGAAATGCCCTGGCGTGCGACGAAATCAAGACCTGATATTGGTGTAAATCTCAGTTCCATACTGGCGGTCAGATAATCGTTTCGCTGGTTACTTCTGTTATTGTCGGCCGTAAAATACGGGTTTGCGTACCAGGGGTTATAATAACCATTGGGATTGGCAAACTTGTCTGTTTTCCAGTTTTTATATTTTGTAATATCTACATTCGAGGGCATATTCAGCATATTTGCATACATGCTTCCCGTTTGTGTAGTGATATTGTACCGGTTTTGTGTATAAGATGTAGAGTAGGTAACACTTACTTTGTTGCCTAATTTGCGGCTGCCATTTAACCGTAATATAGCGCGGTTGTATTTATCTCCGGGTGTAGTACCGGTTATATCTGCATACTGGCCCGATAAATAAAAAGTAGACTTTTCATCCCCGGTAGCTAACGATAAATCGGTTTGATTGGTGATACCTTTTTCCCAGAATTTGAAATGGCCATCGTTGTATGCATAAATTGCCGAATCCTGTGATCCGTCTTCCAGCGGAGGCCCTAATGGTCTTTTTACACCATCAAAGGCAGCTCCGTACGACTGGTTTTCAAGATAGTTAGAGCTTGGTTTGCCATTGGCATCGAGACCGTATGCGGTGCCACCTGCGCCAAATTTCTTTTGAATTTTAGGAAAAAAGCCTACCGATTCTACCGTTACGGTATTGGAAGCGGTTATGCTTGTTTCGCCTTTTTTACCTTTTTTAGTAGTAATGATCAGCGCTCCGTTCGAAGCCTGCGAACCATATAAAGCTGCAGCGCCGGAACCCGGTAAAGTGTTTATATCTTCAATATCTTCGGGATTCAGGCTCGATAAAACGCTGGAAGGCACAACCACGTTATCTAATACCACCAGCGCCTGGTTGTTACCGGTTAAAGACCGCTGTCCGCGCAATATTACCCTGAAGGTAGAGTTTACGCCGCCACCGGTGCCGCTAACCATCAAACCAGCCACTTTACCTTGTAAGGCATTGGCCACGTTTGTTGATTTTCCGGCTGTAAGCACTCCGCCTTTGATAACGGTACTGGTTGTTCCAACTTCTTTACGGCGGGCTTTTAAACCACCAGCGGTTACAATTACTTCATCCATTAAACGATCTGCACTTTCAAGTGTAATTGTAAGGGAATTTTGGTCGCCAACTTTGATAGTAAATGGCTTGTAGGTAATGGCTGAAATGTTAAGCTGATCACCTGATTTTGCGTTGAGGGTAAAGTTACCTTCCGAATTTGCAACTGTAGCTTTTGCTGTTCCTTTAATTGCTATGGTAGCGTTGGGGATTGGCTGGCCCGTTTTGTCGATAATTCTGCCTGAAATTGGTTTTGATTGGGCAGATACCCCCACAACAAAGCATACCAGCACTGCGAGCAGTGATAGAACTTTTCTCATGTGACTATTAGTTTTGGTTTATTATTAATACAGGAATTTGCTCCTGTAAAAATTTTTATTATACAGCAAGCAATAATAAACCACTATTCCGGCGAACCTCATGACAATTACACAAGTTATCATGATTAGTTTAGATTCTGATTAAAGCGGCATACACAATTTTTAACCATTTCTTATCAAAAAATAACCACTCCTTATATAATAATTTAGTAATATATGATCCCTGAGGAATAAGTGGCGGGATTAAACCAGTTAAGCAATAAAGTGGGCTCACCAACAAGTCGCATATAGCAGCGTTTATATATACCTTTTACATTGAATTAAAAGCCATAAAAATTTGAAGTATGAGGTTATGCAAAATTATATTTTGATCAAAAAGATCAATCCACCGCCGCCTAAAGTAACCCTGTTTGGATTTGTTACAACCATTAATTCCGGTGAATTGATTGGTTCTACCATTAGCATCTCTGGTGATAAAAGGGGCCGATAACTAATATACAATTACTTTAATATTCAATACGCTTGAATGGTTTTTAACAAAATTTGAAGCCTCCCTGAATACCTATGCGCGTATGGAAATAGTAACTTCAGCCATACCTGTGCAATAAACTATCCGCGCAAAAAACGGAGCTGCTATGACCAAACAATTCTACACTTCACTAATCGTTGCTTTCGGAATTATTACTGTTACCGGCTTATTACAAAGCATACTTCTAATGTCCATAGGAGGAGCGTTTTATTATTTAGATTCATATATTCCCTGGTTTTTAGTAACTACCCTGGCTGTGCTTACAGGATCAACCCTTTTATTAAAATACTTTCATTACCGGAAATACCGGTTTGCCTTTTACGCATGCATCGTTTCCACCCTCGCCGGTTTTTGTTATGCTTTCATTATATATAGAATAATAGCATCAGGGACAATGAGGAGTTATCATTCTCCGGCGTCTTTCCTTGTGCTATTCTCCGACCTTATATACGCTACCAGCCTGATAGCATCGCCTGCCGGAAAAAAACGATGGCTGAAGATGGCCGGTCTTGCAAACTTAATCGTTGGTCTGGCTATGTTATCACTATACATGGGCAGCATCTACCTTCAATCTGCGCCGATCAAAACGCTGCTTGGCACCATTGGAGAATGGACTACCCTGATCGGAAGTTTGACCCCGATCCTATTCTTCGTTCATTTTCTTATTGAGCGAAGGGCAGTGTCAACAGCAAAAGAAGAAACAAGCGTTCAAAACGCCCCGACCCTTACGCTGGGTATAACCGGTTTGCTAATACTGATTTCCATACTTGTATACGGATACAGGATAACATCCGATAGCTATTATTTCGTTTACTGGGGAAAACGGAATTTTGAGCGAACACAGCAATTGGCCCAAAAGTTTGAAGCGCATACTTTTATTAACAACAGCGGTGACACGTTATTTTACCGGTTATTAAAACCCCTGAACTATGATGCTACAAAAAAGTATCCGCTGGTTGTGTCCCTGCCTTATGGAGGAGGATCAACAGATAAAATAATACAGACAGAAGGCGCCGCAGCAGCAGAATTATTATCGACCGATAGCAACAGGCAAAAATATCCGGCCTTTCTTTTTATACCGCTTCGCCCGTCTAATGCTTCATGGGGAGGCATTGCTGGTTATACGGCAATAGATTCATTGGTTTATGGAGCCATTACTTCGTTGGACCAACAGTATGGAATTGATGTAAAAAGGCGTTACGTTACGGGTATTTCAATGGGTGGATATGGAACCTGGCATTTTATTGGTACCCGGCCTGATCTGTTTGCCGCAGCAATACCCGTTTGCGGAAAGGGTGATCCTGCACTTGTCCGGAAGATGATCAATGTCCATATATGGGCTTTCCATGGCCGGCACGACAGGAACGTTCCTGTCAGCGGATCACGGGATATGATCGAGGCCTTCAAAAGGACGGGCGGTAATCCCCAATATACAGAGTTCCCCACAAAAGCGCATAACATTTGGGAGGAGGTCATCACGACACCTGGCCTACTGGACTGGTTGTTTGCCCAGAAACAACCATAAGAATATTTAACTGGTCAAATAAAAAGGCGCCGTTAAAACGACGCCTTATTTTTTATATTCCTGCTAATTCAGCTTTTCTATTGTTGTGCATGAATGGTCACTATGCTCCCATCACTGTTATAGGTTAATGGAGTCACTTTTACATTACGTAAATGTGTTTTACCCGACAGCTGTACGTCGTGATAAAACAAAAACCATTTGCCATCTTTTTCAATGATAGAATGATGATTGGTCCAGCCTTCTACAGGCGCCAGTAACACGCCTTTATAAGTGAATGGCCCATAAGGACTGTCGCCAATGGCATATACAATGTTATGCGTATTGCCGGTAGAATAGGAGAAATAGTATTTCCCGTTGTATTTATGCATCCAGGCCGCTTCAAAAAACCGTTGTGTACTGTCTTTCTCTTTATACAGGTTGCCATTGCCGTCCAGGATCTTGATTTCCTTTACCGGTTCTGCAAAGCTTTTCATACCTGCATCTAATTTGGCAACCCGTGGTAAAATAGCCAGTTCATCGTTGTTACGCAATTTGCCATCTTTGTCGTACTTATTATTATTCCATCGTTGTAATTGACCGCCCCAGATGCCGCCAAAATACATATAAGAAGAGCCATCGGCATCTTTGAATACACAAGGGTCAATACTGTAGCTGCCCTTGATGGGTTCTTTTTCCGCAACGAACGGACCTTCCGGTGCTTTTGACGTAGCCACCCCAATCCTGAATACATCCTGTTTATCTTTCACCGGAAAATACAGGTAGTAGGTGCCATTGGCAAATGCCGCATCGGGCGCCCATAATTGCCGGCCGGCCCAGGGAATATCTTTTATGTGCAGGGCTACTCCATGATCGGTCACCTTACCACCTACCGAATCCATAGAAAGGATATGATAATCCATCATATTGAAATGATCGCCATTATCGTTTTCCGGTGTACCGGTCGCTGTATCGTGCGATGGATAGATGTAAATACGACCATTAAAAACATGGGCCGAAGGGTCTGCCGTGTACAGATGAGAAACCAGGGGCTGAGAAAGGTATTTATTATTTTCTGTCCCGGTTTTTACCGCGGTTGAATCTGTTGTAGCCGTTTTGTTGGTATCGGCCTCATTGCAGCTGGCAATTGCAGCTATCGCAGATGCGAGTAATAAGATCTTACTTTTCATATGTTTTCTATATCGTTGTATTCAAAACCGTAATAATAAGGATATTAAGCAAAATGGAAAAATGTAAATTGTTACATTAAAAAAAGAGGTTATCATTTTGATAGCCACCGTTCATCCCGCCAAATATCTTACCAACTGCGCAGTCGGGAATTAGCATTGTGTTGTTGGAGCAGCTATTCAATGATGCAACTTTCATATACTCCGGGAACGATTGCGTAAATAAAAACCGAAATCACTATCACGCTAACGCGAAAACGAATCTAACTTTATAAACACGATGTAACCGGACATGCGTAAAGAAGCCCGGAAACATTGTGATAATTACCAACTCATATTGCCCAAGAGCCAGTCAACCCCTCATTTTTACAGGTAAGTCTGTACCCGTCATTTACTGTACTTTTTCTGATGTTTAGAGCGCTCTATCATAAACATTTACATTAACATTAAACACAATTGCCAGTATGAAAAAAACGATTCTGCCATTCGGCGCCCATCTTGCGTGCGCCGCACTTTCTATCAGCCTGTTCTTTGCGGCTTGTAGCAAACATGATTCGGGAAACGATCAACAAGCTGATGCTTCTGCCGACAGACTGCCTTCAACAGAATTTACCGTGGCTACGGCCAATGGATTTGCTGCCGGTACAACCGGTGGGTCCGGTTCATCCACAACGGTTTCTACCGCAGCTGCTTTTAAGACCGCTGCCGAATCCAGCACCAGCATGATCATTACAGTTTCCGGTAATATTAATCTTGGTTCCAGTCAGATCAATGTTAAGTCGAACAAAACGATCATTGGCGCTAATTCCAGCGCAGGAGTTATTGGTTGCTTACGGCTTTCAGGCGTAAGTAATGTAATTATTCAAAACCTTAATATCACCAATCCTTCCGGTGTAGGTACCGGAGATGGTGTTGAGGTTTCAGGAAGTACGAGAGTATTCATTCACAAATGCACATTTACCGATTGTGCAGATGGGGAACTGGATATTGTACGGGCGGCAGACAATGTTACGGTGTCCTGGTGCCGGTTCCGGTTTGCAGGTCAAACCGAGCATAAATTTGTTAATCTGATCGGGAATGGTGATGGTGCCACCGGTGACCGTGGTAAATTGCATGTAACGATGCATCACAACTGGTACGACGCAGGTTGTGTGGAAAGGATGCCGCGCGTACGTTTTGGCCAGGTACACTGTTACAATAATTACTATGCCGCTTCAGGCAGTAATTATTGCGTTGGTGTTGGCAATGAAAGCCAGATCAAAGTAGAGAACTGTTATTTCCAGAACCAGAGCAGGGCCTGGGCGAATTACAGCTCCAGCAGCGCGCAGGGTAGAATTAACTGGAACAGCGGTAATGTATTCTCAGGAACAAGCGTTCCCACCTGGGCGCCCAACTCCTCTGTATTTACACCACCTTACTCCTATTCAATGACTGCAGGAAGCGGAGTACCAAGTGCAGTTTCAGGCGGAGCCGGTAACCGGTAAATGAAAGCGTAAAAGAAGAATAAAAAAAGGAGGCCGCCTCAAAATTACTTTTGAGACAGCCTCTATCTTTTAGCATCTCTATTCATCAAATTAATCAATCGTACACGGGTAATTGTCTGATTACCCCAATACCAGGGATCTTTCTCTTCTAAACGGGCTAAGGAGGCATCAGACTGTTCGGCCAGCCACGTAACAAATTCATGTTTGGTTGACCATTGTAATGTTGGGTTTATCATATATCCATCATGCAATTCTCCGTACTTATATGTGCCTTCCCGGCACTCTAACCCCATGCCGCAATAATCACGATGGCCATATCCCACCCAATCATACAGCAAGGCAACAGCTACTTTCTCGGCCAGTGTTACCCCATACTTTTCTGTTTTCTGTTCAAGCGCTTTTCGTTTTTCCTGTTCCAGCTGTTTGGTTTCATTCACTTGTTGCTTTTCCTGTTGTTGAGCAACCTGCTGCAAAGCGGCCCTGGATAAGTCGTAATAATTAAATTGATCTTTGAACAAATCAACCGTGATCATTACACCTCCGCAATCGGGCACCTGTTCAACATACTGCGCCAACAGGGACGGTAAACCCGGTTCTGATTGCCAGAGCGGAAAGGACTTCCCATCTGCTCTGAATCCAATCATCGAAACCATGGCAGCAGACCCCTGATAATGAAGATGCCCATTAATACAATGAAATTTCTCCAACTGCACACGAAGCTTCTCATTAATTTCACGAACTAACTGTTCCAACATCATGGGCCAATACTTTCACTAAAAACGAATAGCGGACACCTTTTGGTTTATTGTTCCAGAATTATTTTTTATCAACCGACAAATGCGTTAATTACAACTGAACGATCTGCCATTGCTGGTTGCGGCCGCCATTGTAAAACCATTGTATGGCTGTTGCGCCATTGGCAGTGGAACCGCCATTTATATCGAGCGACTGGTTGCTGTTGCGATTGATGATCTCGTAATAACCAAATCCCATATCTACAATCCGCCATTGCTGATTATTACCGCCTGCGTAATCCCATTGTATCACACCGGTGCCAGCCGTTGTAGAACCGCCATTTACATCCATTGCTTTGTTGCTGTTGCGGTTGATGATACTGAAATAACCATTCCCCAGACTGGTGATCTTCCATTGCTGGTTATTGCCACCCCAGTAATCCCATTGTACAATAGCCCCGCCATTGGCCGTGGACGAACCGTTTACATCAAGCGCTTTATTGCTTTGCCTGCATACGATCCTGTACCAGGCCGAACTATTAAAATTCCCCGACGGAAAACTTATAGAGGTATTGCCCCAGGCATATTGCAGCCGCGACAGACCGGATGCATTATTTGTTGTTAAAGTAGTACCACTCAGCGTAAGCAAACTATACGTATCGCCAGTGCGCAAACCGGGCCAGTATATACAACCCATGGAGCGGGCCAGTATGCCACTGGTCATTCCCTGGAAATAAGCGATCTCACGGTCGGTCCCCGGGGCGCCCAGGTAATTCTTTCCTGTGGTCATGGGAATGCCGAATTCCGTAACAATCGTACGGTCGGGATAAGCGATGGATTGAATGGCAGCCACCCAGTCACCGGTTGTTGTTTTGTTATTATCAAACCAGGTATAATTATGATAGCTCAGCAGGCAACTGCTGAAACGGCTGTCGGCCCCTACCACATTTACATTTTGCGCGTATCCCTGTCCGTCGAGTACGATACGGCCCCGGGGTACTGAGGGATAATTATTTAACCAGGTTCCATAGATATTGTTGAGGTCGGTAGTATTGTACCCATGCGGTTCATTGAACGGTTCAAAATAAACACGGCTGTTGGTTCCATACTTGTTTACTATCGTTTGCCACATATTCCAAAACTGGGTGGTATTATCTATCAACCCATCCCTGGAACTGCTGCCTTCCCAATAAGCCAGTATTACGTTCATACTTCTGCTCACTGCCAGGTCAATAGCTCCTGTATAGGCATTCCACCACGACTGAGATACGGTAGCCGGATTTACCGGAAGCCGGACGGTATTGGCGCCCCGTTGCTGGAAAGCCGTTAGAATGTTGCCCGATTTCGTTTGTACGGTGGCATAGTTATCAGTAGATGCCAATCCGCTGACAACCACGAGGTCATCTTTGAAATTGTCGGCCGGGTCGGCCCAGTTCACCCCTTTGAAATTGTTTGTGGCATTTACGGTTACCGCAGATCGGTTTGACGGCGTTTGCTCCTGCGTTTCTTCATTGGCGTCTGTTTGCTTTTTGGTGCAGGAAATTACCACTACGAGGAGCAAACAGGTTACTGTTTTTTTCATTGCAATCGTTTTTAGATGAAGGTTTAAATGAAAGTGCCTATAAAGTTAATGATGCAACGATCCCTTCCACAGGGGGTTAATTCCTAAAACAAAGGGGGTAAATTAACAAGATGAAAAACACTTCCGAGATTGCTGAACTATGGCTGGTTATTACCGGTTGCGGCCAAGCGGGATTTTAGGCAGGGTCAACCAAATCAAACCATTGTTATTTCCTCGTATCCTTTCGAGGCCAGGAAAAAAATATGATCTGTGACTACAAAAGCAATGCAGCAAAATTAACCTCCTGATTTGCTGATAACATCACCCAATACTGGTTATACGTTAAAAAGCCAGTCCATATACCCATTCCTGAAGATGGTGTCACCATTAATAATTCATTTTTTCATATATAAATCAAAAGTGGGGTTAAACCCCTACTCTATATTTTCTTTATTGTATGATTTTGCAGGGCTGAATTTATTTCATGGATGAAGCTGAATTCGAATTGGAACGTATAAAACTTGGTAAACGTCTGCGGTCTATAAGACGACACCGAGGTTTGAACCAGCTTGAATTAAGTATTGATACTAAAATAGATGAAAGCGATATAAGCAAGTACGAAAGAGGACTGGTAAATCTTTCGATTGATACATTAAAAAGACTTGCGCATGCTTTGCAGGTTGAAATTTATGATTTAGTGAGCTATGACGGCCCCTTACCAGATAATACCCATTTTAAATCCAACTACCCGAAAAAGGTCAAAAGCTCCGTCACAAAGAAAAAGAAGCATTAAATTTCTGTATTACTTCAACAAGAAAAAGAACTATTCCCTAACACAGTGGTTTCCCCTGTAACATTTCGTATGACCACGGTTTCTTTTGCCAATTCAACGAATTATATGAACCGGGTCTCGAATAGCATTTTTATTTGAAAACAAAATTCATTCCCTTTTTTACCGCCTGTCAAGGGCAATCAGAGGATTGTAAAAACATCTACAATGTCTTTTTCTAACCCAAAAAATCCAAGCAGAAAAACAGAAGACCCTAATGATAACCGTCAAAATGAAATTTTCATCAAATTTTTGTGGATTACCATCCAGATCAAGAATCCCAATAACCATTCTATTGAGATTGTAAAGCGGATATTGAAATTCTTTGTTTATCTGATTATTTCGATTTTAGTATATGCTGCAATCAAGTTTTACTTTCGCTAATACTATACAAGTATAGGTTGGTTCGAACCCCATGACTTTCCCGGCTTGATAAGATGGCTCTCATTCCAAACTGATCTTTATTCAAAAAACGGCACGCCCGGGATCGCATACTTTTTCATCCCCGCTTCATTGATCTCCACGCCGATGCCGGGTTTATCCGATACCGTAATAAAACTGTCTTTCACCCATTCGCCATCATACGTAATAATTTCCTTAAACATAGGTTGTGTATGAAAGTAAGACTGCCATTCCAGGATCATAAAGTTGGGCACAGATGCGCACACATGCGCCGACGCCATAGCCCCCAGGAAGGAAGCCACCATATGAGGCGCAAATGGCACGTAATATAAATTAGACAGATTGGCTATACGTTGCCCCTCGCCCAGTCCACCGCATTTCTGCAGATCAGGCATAACAATATCCACGGCCCCTATCTCCAGCATCCTTCTGAACCCATAAGCCAGGTAATGGTTCTCACCGGCACAAATAGGTGTATTGGTCGATTCGGTGATCAGCTTATACGCTTCTACATTCTCTGCCGGTATGGGCTCTTCCAGCCACATCAGATTTAATGGTTCTACCCTTTTGGCAATGGCTTGCGCCGTCACTGCATCATATCGCCCATGCATATCGGCACAGATATCGATCGTTGGTCCCACCGCTTCCCGCGCAGCAGCCAGCTGATCGTACATGCGTTGCAATTCGGCGGGACTGGCCGTCCAGTTATACCGGTCATATTTATTAGGATCGTTCGCCTGGTCCAGATCGAACTTAATGGCATTGAATCCCATCTTTTTGGCATTCCTGGCCGCTTCGGCAAAATCAGCCGGCTTTGGAAGATTGGTCTGATATAATGCAGTATCGCAATACACCCGCACCTTATCGCGGAACTTACCGCCCAGCAACTGGTATACCGGTAACTGTAATGCTTTACCCGCCAGGTCCCACAACGCTGTTTCTATGGCAGATAATACAGCTACATACATGCCCGACTGCGCGCCCTGGAAAAATCCTGATCTGCGGATGTCTTCAAACAGGCGGTGCACATTCAACGGACTTTTTCCTATTATGCGTTGTCCGAAATTCTTTACAAGATGGTAAGTGCCGGGAACAGCATCCACGCCTTCGCCGCAACCCCAGATCTCCTGGTTGGTATATATCTTTACAAACAGGCTGCCCCTGATATAACCGCATTTCACATCTGTTATCTTCAGGTTTGATGGCGGCGACGCTTTTGGCGTACGATCCACTGCCTGTTCATACCCCTGGCCGAAAGTTGACAATGAAGCCAATGGTGCCATGGCGGCGGCTATTGCGGCCTTGGTTATAAATGATCGTCTTGAATTGGAGTGTGTCATTGATTTGTGTTTGGTGAATGGTCAATGGTGAATGGTGAATAGATGCAGAAAGCCGATAGTTTAAAGCCAAAAGCAAATACAGCTCTTGATAAGCCTTTCGTGTGCATTTACTTTTTCATTTTTCATTCTTTATTTCTAATTTTTCATTTCTCTGCTTTTCTCTTCAACATTGGATATTCAATATTCATTATTCAATATTCCTTTAGTCCAATATTGTTTTGTGTCCCCCTTTCTCATTTCTCTGTTTTTAATTCTTCATTTTTCATTTCTCTGCCTTTCTCTTCAACATTGGTTATTCAATATTCATTATTCAATATTCCTTTAATCCAATATTGTTTTGTGTCTTCCCTTTTTCATTTCTCTGCCTTTCTCTTCAACATTGGATATTCAATATTCATTATTCAATATTCCTTTAGCCTTACCAGGTTCTTCCCTTAAGAAATTCCTGGATCTGACTTTTGGGTACAGGCAGTTTGTCCATATGTTCATTGAGCCATTTTGAAAAATCTTTTTCTATGTCGTCGCTCCAGCGAGAGTCGATCTGGCCGGGGGTATATTTTCCTTCGCGCAAACGTTGATGACCAAACAGATCGCGCAGACGAACGATCTCAGACGTTTTCACTACTTTTTCTGCCAGGTGCGGTGGAATAAAGATCACGCCGCCATCCCGTCCCAGCACAATATCGCCGGGCATAACGGTAGCCTTGCCAATACGCGTAGGCTGGTTGATGCCAATAAGTGTTGTATTCAAATCGCCCGCAGGATTGTTCAGGTGATGCGAGGGATGATAGCTACGAAAGAAAGAAGTGAAAGATCCAATTTCTTTTAATCCTTTGAGGTCGCGAATGGCGCCATCGTACACAATACCATTTCCGGTTTTTGCATAAATGGAATTGCCGAGGTTATCCCCGATAGTGGGGCCATCTTCATAGGCATCGAATTGGTCCACCACATACACATCGCGCTTCACCAGCAGATCAATAGGCCAGGAGTTCTGTGATTTTACTCTTTTGTCGCGTACGCCAAACTTGTCAATGACGCGGTGGATATCAGGCCGGCCGGGCATAAAAATAGCGGTAACGGCGCGACCTACGAGCACGCTATCGGGATTGATGGTTTTCCATTCCCCATCGTACTGGTGTTTGTAGTTCTCGTTCCGCAGTACCGCCCACGCTTCTTCGAGGGTCACCAGCTTCATCCGGTCGAGCAGACTGTCGGATACTTTCGGTCTGCCATCGGCAAAGCGTTCGCCGGTCCATTCAGGCGTTAACGCCATGAGCTGCTCACGGGTGCTCTGCTGCGCATGAAGTGTCGCACACAGCAGTATGAGTAATATAGTTAAATAATTATTTTTCATATGAAAGCTTGTTTTCGTGAATGGTGAATGTTACCAGTTGCCGTGGTAACCTGTATTTCTTTATCACATCATCACATCATCACATTATCACATTAATCTTTCGGCGGATGATTATGCCACCAACTGGCCAGCGTAGACCCGCTGATATTCATAACAGGACCAAAGATGGCAGGCGCCAGTCCGGCCGTAGCCAACTTCCCCATAGCCAATGCCAATCCTGAAGCCAGTCCGGCATTTTGCATTCCAACTTCCAGGGCGATCGTGCGGCAATCGCGTTCATGAAAATGCAGCAACCGCGCCGACCAGTAACCGAGGAAATAACCCAGCACGTTATGAAGTATGGTAGCCACCAGTAATAGCGCGCCCACTTTTAACAGGTTATCCCTGCCGGCGGCGGTGATTACAACCAGGATTAAAGCAATCCCAGCCATAGATACCAACGGCATGGCTTTATCGAGCCACCGGAATTTTCCGTGAACGAGATAATGAAAAGCAAGACCCGCCGTCACAGGAATGATAACGATCTTGGTAATATCCCATACCATGGCCCAGAAGTTGATCTCGACAAAACTGCCACCCAGCAAACGCATAAGCAGGGGCGTTAAAATGGGCGCCAGTATGGTTGAAATGGTAGTGACCGATACCGACAATGCCAGGTTGGCTTTGGCCAGGTAACACATGACGTTGGAGGCCAGTCCGCTCGGACAACACCCGACCAGGATGATACCGGCGGCAATTTCATTGGGAAAATCGAATAGGTTGGCCAATGAAAAACCAACCAGGGGCATGATTATATAATGACAGGTCACTCCTACGATAATACCTTTCGGCATGCGGATCACATTGGCAAAATCTTTCAGGCTTAATTCTGTGCCCATGCCAAACATAATGATCTGCAACAACGGAATGATCAAATTGGATAACTTAAAGCTGCCGATGGTTTTGAAATATTGCGGATAGTACATGGCCAGACTTACCACAGCCAGTATCACCAACGTAAAGGAAAGTCCTTTCAACATGGTATGCTGTCTGAATGCCAGGGCAAGGCTCACAAAGAACAACAGCAATACCCAACCGCCCCAGGTATGCTGCGTGAAAGCCATGATGATATACACGATCAACAGCAAAGCCGATACTCCCAAATAAATCGTCAATCGCTTCATTGGTAATACATTTAGTTATTGCATTCTTTTAGTTACCAGTAACTGCGAACTGTATTCCATTATCACATTATCGAATTATCACATTATCGAATTATTCTTATCAGCTCCACAGCCTGTCATGTGAACGAACATCATTCCATTCAGGGGTAGGTGCGAAATACGTTTTATCGGTCGGTAACAAATGTTTTTTGATCTCTTCTTCCACCAGTTCAATGCCCAGGCCGGGTGAGGTGGGTACATTCGCATACCCTTTTTCGAACAGCTTTTTGCCATCCGTTGTTTTCACCAGGGTTTCCCACCAGGCATTGTCGAGCGAGTGATGTTCGAGCGCCAGGAAATTTTGCGTGGCAGCGGCGCAATGCACATTGGCCATAAACGAAACCGGACTGCCTGCAAAATGCATGGCCATGGCCACGCCTTTTTCTTCGGCATAATCGCCGATGCGTTTTGTTTCCAAAATACCGCCCGCCGTGGCCAGGTCAGGATGCACGATATCCACGGCGCCCGCATCTATCAATGGTTTGAACCCGCTAAGCAGGTAAATATCTTCGCCGGTGAGGACCGGTGTTTCCAAAGCATCGGCCATTTTTTTGAATTGATCTGTATATTCCCAGGGCACCATATCTTCCAGCCAGGCCAAACGATAGGGTTCCACTTTCCTACCCCAACGAATTGCATTGTTCAAATCGAAGTGTCCATAATGATCACTCGAAATAGGGATCTCATAGCCTACTACCGAACGCACATCGCTCACGATCTTCGCCATGCCATCCAATCCTTTCTCCGTGATCTGAATGGCCGTAAAAGGATGTTTGATGTTCGCATAGTCCATATAACCGCCACGCCATTGCGCCAGGTTGCTGCCCCAGAATTTACTATTCACCAGGGATCCTTCCATATCTTTTACTGCACCAATAGAAACATCCAACTTCAGCCAGGTCATGCCCTGTTCCTCCAGGCGGTGTTTGATCTTCGCTTTGAATTCATCAAATGTGCGTGCTTCGGGCGTATCGGCATAGATCCTTACTTTATCGCGGTACCGGCCACCCAGCAATTGCCATACAGGCACATTGTAGGCTTTGCCGCAGAGGTCCCACAAAGCCATTTCCACCGCACTTACACCACCACCCTGCCGGGCATGGCCGCCAAATTGCTTTAAGGTCTTGAACAACATTTCTACGTTGCAGGGATTCTGATTGAGTATACGACTCTTCAGCATCAGGGCATACCGTTCATCGGCGCCATCGCGCACTTCGCCCAACCCATAAATACCCTGATTGGTATCAATACGGATGATAGGGGTGCGGCCAACATTTTGTATAATGCAATACCGCATATCAGTGATCTTCAGGTCACTCGGGTTTGAATTGCGATTGACCTTCTGCGTGGCTTGCGCAATGATGTCTTCTACCGGCCACAATGCACTGAAGCCACCCAACGCAATACCACCGAGGGCAGATCTTTTTAAAAAAGAACGGCGGCTGTTATGTGGTATGTTATCCTGTTCTGGCACAGGATCCTTCAGCCCCAGTTTAGTAAGGAAATTTTGTGATGGTGTCATGGTTCGAGTATTTTAAATGTTATAGTGATTTAATAAATTGTAAAATTTGAGGTTATAGGGAAACGAAGTCGGAGGTCGGAAGTAGGAGATCGGAAAATACAGACTCGTCTTACTTCAGACTGCATTTTTGTATTTCATACTTCATACTTCTGACCTCCGACTTCTGACTTCTGACTTCTGACTTCCGATTTCATTCTTCTACCACGTTCGATCCTTCATAAACTGATCCAATTCCTGCCGGCTCATGGGCAGTTTGCCCGGATTGGCGTCGAGCCATTTCAGGAAATCTTTTTTGATCTCATCTGTCCATTGGGTATCGATCTGGCCGGGTGTATACTTTCCTTCGCGCAGTCGCTGATGACCGAAAGCATCACGCAGAGAAATGAATTCGGCATTCAACACGACCTCTTCTAACAGGTGGGCCGGAATGAATACGACGCCGCCTTTTTTCGCCAGTACGGCATCACCGGGTAATACCGTGGCCCTGCCAATGCGAATAGGCACATTGATGCCACCCAGCATCATCTGTTGAATGTATGAGGGGTCATATCCTTTGATCCAGGCATTAAATCCTTTTATTTCTTCTAACCCCTCCACATCGCGTCCCGAGCCATAGAAGATGACGCCACGGGCAGATCTGGCGTAAATGGCGTTGCCGAGGTTATCGCCTATGAGTGTGCCATCCACCACTTTTCCATAACTATCGGCTATATATACATCGCCGTTCTTCAACACATCGATGGGCCATGAATTGGTGCCGCCGATACGACCTTCGGCTTTTCCTTTATCTTTTATCAGTTTGTCTACATCGGGCCGCAAGGGCCAGTATTGCGCTGTAACTACCCGGCCGGTCATAACGGAATCCGGATGTAAAACCTGCCAGTCACCCTCGAACTGGTTCATAAATCCTTTGTTGCGTAAAATGCCCCAGGCCTCTTCCAGGTGTACCCCCTTCAACCGCTCCAGCAATCTATCGGGTACGTGGGGCCGGCCATCTGCAGAACGTTCTCCTTTCCATTCGGGCGTTATGGCTTTGATCTGTTCGGGCGTAAGCGTTATCTGCTGTGCATGGAGTATTGTGCAAAGCAGCAGCAGCAGCATGATCAAATAATTCTTTTTCATATAGCAGCATGTTTATTAAATTGAAGTCAGAAGTATGAAGTATGAGGTCTGAAAATACAAATTCGTCGTACTTCCGACGTCCGACTTCAGGCTTTCGACTTCCGACGTCCGACCTCCGACTTCCGACTTCCTACTTCCGTTACCGCATACTTATGTTGCAGGTTACCGATAGCCTCAAATTCATCGACCAGTTTTACGCTCAGTTTTTCAAACAGGCCAAAGTAATCGGCATAAACGGCATGATGGTGCTTATTCGGTTTATACACATCGGGCAGCTCAACAGTTTGCGCCGCATCATCAAGCGATTTGTAAATACCCATCTCTGTGGTGCTCAACAAATAGGTCTTATAACTTACGCTATGAAATTGCTGTCGTAGTCGCACCGGTTTATTGAACATATCGGCAAGCATCTGGGTACAAAAAGGAATGGTGCCAAAACTGCCGTTCACCGAAAGGCTTTTAATGTTACGCTGTTCACCGAGGGTTTTACCAATACTGTATATTTCGTATAGTATACCTTCAAT
>DASUVL010001126.1:0-4223 GCA_036379015.1 Niastella sp. | reverse complement strand
GGAGGCGTTAATACCCAAAATAGATCTCTGTAGCGCCATATCCATACGCCGGATGATACCGGTTTGCAAAACTCTTTACCTCTTTGCGCAGCTTGAGTATTTCATGTATTTCATCGCGCAGCTTACCGGTGCCAACACCATGGATAACGATGAGCCATGGAAGATGATGCGCTATGGCGAGGTCGAAATATTTTTCGAACTCCTTTAACTGTATGGATAATATTTCCAGGCTGCTCATCGACTCCCAGCCAGGCGCAAGTTTTTCTATATGCAGATCCAATTCCTGCTTTGCAGGCTCCAGGTTCTGACGCACTTTGCTGGCATCGTATATCTTAAAACCGGCCTTTGCCAGGTTTTGCAGATCAACCACAGGTTTATCATCATATGGCTTGCCCGGATAATCGTCAAACAGCTTATATGAAAAAGTGGCCTCCCCTTTCTTCCGCACCTCTTCAATGCGAGTAAACACCTGCTTGGGTTTTAATTTAATAGAAGCCTCATAATATTCGGCTTTGTTCTTATCGGGGGTAACCAAAGAAAACTCAAAACTAAAGATCGGACTGTCGTTCAGGTTTTCGAACGGCACATCATGCAGATAAAAATCCTCAAAGGCATGTATCGAGTTTATCAGCTCAAAATCTGTATTACCAATATAAGTGAGCTTATACGTGAACTTATATCCCTGTTCGGTCCTGTTTACCAGGTGTACCTTTAACTCGGTTACTATATCGTCGCCAAATTCATCAGTAACGCTTATAGGAATGAACGTGATCCATACCCCATCAATCACCCGCTGTGTGATCTTCTTCTTTTCGCGGGGCACATCATCGATGAACTTTTTCTCCTTTTTTGGCGGGAATAGTTTTTTCTCAGTAAAACGCTTGAAATACGGAAAATCCAGCTGATCAACATAGGCCGGAAACTTCACACCACGTACTTCTACCATCACCATTTTGTCGTTAATGATGTCAATCACTTCACCTTCTTCATTCGTTTGATTCACCACAACCTTATCGCCAACCTCAAATTTCATGGGTAATTATTTATATTCTATTGATCCGGGGCATTTTACCGCCGGGTTAATTTTTGTGCAAAGGTACGGGTGGAAGACCGAAGATTGAAACAGGAAGTGGGCTCATTTCCCATTAGAAATGACTCAGCGCTATTGGCGCAAACCCTTTTTCTGAAGGCTCACGGCCAATTTCCATGGGAATTTTATAATTTCTTGTAAGCTATTTCCTGCCTCCGCTGCAGAAAAGATGCAAACATCCACCGGAATTTGACCTGATCCGTTTCTTTGCTTCCTGCCATTTTTCTTCGCCCCTAATGCCGGTTTCCTTCGCTTCAAAATCGCCCTTCCTTTTGAGCCCGGGTCAGCCCGGGCACACCTTGCTGATGCGCCATTGAAATAATGCTTAAGGCCTACCCAGAGATGCCCGGAGGATATTGCCTATTCCTTCGCACCCGCTTTTGACCTTGTTCGTATCTGATCCCAGCTTCATTCGCCCCTCGTTCGCCTCACGCTTTGAACCCCGGAAACTCGTTTAAAATGATGCTTTAACGCTGTATCAATGCTGTATAATCTGTACCCGAAGATGCCTCGAAGGAATCTCGAAGGAGGTACGAAGATGCCCCGGCGGCCTATCGCTATAAGGTCGCTATAATGTCGCTGTAAGTTTGCTATTAGGCAGGAAATATAACCGGGCGGTTGATTGAGATGGTAGTGTAAAGATACTCAAAAATTGATTGCGGTTGGGGCAGATGGCTGCCGAAAGCAGGTTAATTATTTAAGAAAGAAAGTTACTCCCAGCCTGGCCGGGATTGCTGTGTGCTTGCGGATGATTGCTTGCCAATTGTCAATTACCTGTTTTCTATTTCCGCCAGTTCCCTCGCCATATTCTCCCTGGCCCTCGCTTCAAACAGTTCGCGAAAAACCGGGGTTTGAAAAATAAACGCCGTCTGCAAACAGTGTTGCAAAAATTGTTGCCGACCGGGGTAATATAACTTATCGGGATAGATCCGGTATTCCCGGCGAACCTGGCGGGTATATGCTTCATAAGCATCCCAGCCGGCGCCTAATATCGACATATCGAAATCGAGGAATAACTTCAGGTCTGTCGTATACGTAACATCGCTGCTAACCGTATGCGTTTGGGTGGCTTCTATAAATATCTTAACCTGCTTTACTTTAACGGCAGGAACCTCTAATGCCTGTAATCGTTTTACTGCCAGCCGGGCGCTGCGCGGTTCATTGTCTTTTCGCAGTACGTTATAAATGATGTCATGATAAAAAACTGAGAACGCAACTACATCCCGGTCCTGTAACTGACCGGCGTAGGTTTCACAAAACTGCAGTAAAGCCTGTATATGTTGCAGGTTGTGGTAATGACGTCGGGAAGAAGTGTATTTTCTTTCTATCTCCCGGTAAAACCGGTCAATCAACGCGGGGTTGTTACTATATTTCCCGGTCAGTTGATCCCATACCACGCGAATATTATCCGGCATTGGCTAACCTGCTTTTTCTATAGCCGTAAAAGAAATAAATAACCAGTCCCAATGCCAACCAGCCCAGGAACCAGGCCCAGTTGCTTTTTGTCATGCCGGTTAACAGGTATAAGCAAGTGGTAACACCCATCAGGGGGATCAGTGAATATTTTTTAACAAAGGCCAGTATACTTAAAACAACAGCAGCCAGCCAGAAAATGATCAGCGAAATTTTAGGTAAGGCCAGGTCCATAAAACTTACCTTGTTTTCTGCAAAATCAGTATTAGCAGAAAAATTGAAGTTGAACATATCATTAAAATAACCAGGCGCAAAAACCATCAATATTGCCAGGGAAGCCAGTATCAAGAAAGGGAAAATATACTGGGCATTTATAAATGGCATGTTGAACCGGCCGGCAACTTTCTCTTTTCGGGGTATCAATAACACACCACCACAAACCAGCACAAACGCAAACAGGGTGGCAATACTGGTAAAGTCGAGTACGAATGTTTTATCGGTAAATAAAATGGGTAAGCCTACCACTATCCCCGTAATAATGGTGGAAAAAGAAGGCGTTTTAAATTTCTTATGTATGCGTTGAAATACGGGCGGTAATAATCCGTCGCGGCTCATGCTCATCCAAATGCGGGGTTGTCCCATTTGAAAAACCAGCAATACGCTGGTCATGGCTATTACCGCACAAACGGAAACCAGCAATTGCATCCAGCCTACATTCTTTATTTCAAAAATTTTAGCGAGGGGATCGCCTACATTTTGAAACTGTTTGTAAGGAACTACTCCGGTCAATACAAGTGCCAGTAATATATATACTATGGTACAGATCACCAGCGAGTAGGTCATACCCTTTGGCAGATCGCGCTGGGGGTTTTTACTTTCCTCCGCCAGTACGCTTACCGCATCAAAACCAATATAGGCAAAGAATACGCCCGAAACCGCGGCCATTACGCCACCAAAACCATTAGGCATAAATGATTTTACACCCGCATCATTGACTGGTAACCAATTGGCAGGATCGATATAATAGGCGCCCACAATGATCACCAATGCCACCACGGCTAATTTCAGGATCACCATGGCATTACTAAAGTTTCTTGACTCCTTAATACCTATGTATACCAGTGTTGTGATCAATACATTGATGATGAGGGCAGGCAAATCGAAAATAATTTTCAGGGAGCCAACTACCGGACTATTATTCCAGGCATTTAATAATTCTGCATTTGCCTGATTTTTTAAAAATTCAAGTTGTTCGGGAGCAGTTTGGGATGCATAATTCAGAAATGTTTTTTTTGCTTCCTGGTAGCTACAGGTTAAGTAATCGGGCATATGAACATTCACCTTGTGCAAAAAGGAAGTGAAATAATCGCTCCAGGAAAAAGCCACATAAATATTCCCGATGGAATATTCCATGATCAACGCCCAACCGATGACCCAGGCAAACAATTCGCCAAACGAGGCATAAGCATATGTATAAGCGCTACCGGCTACCGGAATACGGCTGGCAAATTCTGAATAACAAAAAGCAGTAAAAGCGCAGGCAATGCCGCACATGATAAACAGTATCACCACACCCGGACCACCTTTAAAACAGGCGTCCCCTAAACTACTGAAACTTCCAGCCCCAATAATAGCTGCAATACCAAAAAAGGTAAGATCCCGTACATTCAACACCCGCTTCAACCCGCCAGTTCCATGGCCATCATCGCTTCCTTCTTTT